>JBLNCO010000129.1:0-3544 GCA_050260715.1 Hyphomicrobiales bacterium
GAGGCAGTCGCCGAGGCGTTCGTGACCATGCGGGCGGAGACGCTGGCGCTCATCCAGGACGGCGGGCTGCCGAAGGGGGACGTGCTGGCGGTGGCGCGCGTGGCCGGGATCATGGCGGCGAAGCAGACGAGCGCGCTCATTCCGATGTGCCACCCGCTGCCCATCACGGGCGTCACGGTCGACCTCGAGCCCGCGGGGGACACGCAGCTTCGCATCACGGCGCGGGTGCGCACCACCGGCAAGACGGGCGTCGAAATGGAAGCACTGACGGCGGCCGCGGTCGCGGGCCTGACCGTGTACGACATGTGCAAAGCCGTCGACCGCGGGATGCGCGTCGACGGCGTGCGGTTGCTGGAAAAGCGCGGCGGCAAGTCCGGGGAGTGGCGCGCGTAGGGCGGTCGCCGCTCACGGCCGCCCATCCCCGCCACCTTGCTGAGAACTACTCGCCGGGGCCCGAAAACGGCCGTCTGCCACGGAGGGCCAGGAAGGCGAGCCAGCCCGACGCTGCGAACACCGCAAGCCCGACCACCATCACGTTAAAGCTGGTCGCGCGGCCGAGGAAGCCGCTGCCTGCGCTCGGGGCACCGGGCGTGCGGTCGCCGGCCACGGTCTGGATCGGCGTGCTGTCGTGGACGGTCGAGCCCCCGGGCGTGCCGCTCGGGCCAGGCGTCCCGGTCCCGGGCGTGCTGCCGTCCGGGGGAGTGCCGGTCGGGGTCGGCGACGGCGGCAGCTTTTCGCCGAAGTTGTTGTTCACGCCATCGACCCCAGCCGGGAGCGCGATGTCGTAGTGGCGATCGTTTTCGGTGTTGCCGCCCTGGGAGCCGATGGTGTCCTTCCCGTCGAGGTAGGCGGCAGGCTGCGTTTCGACGATGACGTAGTCGCCGGCCAGCAGGCTGACGAACTGGTAGAAGCGGTTGCTGTTCGTGGCCGTCGTCTTGTCGATCGTCGTGCCGCTGGAATCGGTGCCGGTAAGGCGGATGGTCACGCCCGGGATGGGCGCTTCGCCCGCGTCGCGAACGCCGTCATCGTCGGCATCGACGTAGACGTAGCCGGAGATGCTGGCTCGAAGCTCGCCGAAGTTGTTGTTCGGGCTGTCGCCGTTCGTGAGCGAGATGGTGATGTGGTCGGTGGTGTTGCTGCCCGGGATGGGCGTGACGTTGCCCGAGGTCTCGCGGCCGTCGGTGTAAGTCGGCGGCTGCTGCGTCTGGACGATGGTGTAGCTGCCGGGCGGCAGGCAGACCACCGGCGAGTAGGTGTAGGTGACATCGATACGGCCGCTCGCCGTGGTGTTGATCCGGTTCAGCACGTTGCCGCTGCCGCTTGTGCGCGAACTGGCGATCACGCTCCCCGCGAACGAGACGGAGCCCGTGCCAACGTAGGCGGCGAGCGCCGCAGGGTCGCTGATGGTCACGCTGTTGTCGTCGTTCGCGGTGTGGGAACCGAAGTCGTGGCCCGAGGGTCCGGCGAAATCGGCGACACCGTCGTAGGCGGCGGCATCGAACGAACCGGCGTTGACCGTCGGCAGGGCCGCGAGCGCGCGGCCGCCGGGGGCGGTGATCGTGAGCGTGCCGCTGACGGTCGCGGAGATGGTCGCCGGGGCGCTATCGAGGCTCTCGGCCTTGATCGCCGAGGTAATTGTGGCCGAGTTGGTGATCGTCACGCTGCGGAGCGTGCCGAGCGACGGGTCGAACTGCGGCAGGGACTTCGTCAGCGCCCAGTCGGTCACGGTCTCGGGGAAGTCGGCCGAATGGGAGACCGTCTGGTGCGGCGGGTCGGCGGTCTCGTCGGTGACGAACTGGTAGTAGCCGTCGGCGTTCGTGACGGCGTTGCCGATGGTGGTGCCGCCCACGCTACGCAGCTGGATGGTGCTGCCGGCGATCGGCGGTTCGCCGCTATCGCGCAGGCCGTTGTTGTTCACATCGTGGTAGACGTAGCCGCTGATGACCGGGCACTGCGCGGCCGCGACAGCCGCGGGACGGGCGCCGGCGGCGGGCAGGGCCGCCAGGCCGATCGCCACTGCAGCAAGCGCACGAGACAGGGCACGCCGGGGCACGCGTGGAAAAGGGGGCGCAACGAACTCCACCAGGTCCTCCAGGACCGGCTCGACGTCACCCCGCGAAAACGAGCGATGCCAGGTCAGGCGCGCGGGCGGTGTCCTCGTGCCGGTCTCGACCCCGGGGCGAGGAACGCTCGCGTGCGTATGGGTTATCCGCGACAGATCCTTTGCAGGCAAACAACCGGCCGCAAAGGGAGTAACGCGCGCCGGTAGGGAAGGGTTAACGACAGGTTGCGAGAGGGTTATTCCTGGGCCAGGCGGGCCGCGCCCTCCTCGCCTTCGGCCTCGCGCAGCTCGCGCTCGCGGGCCTCTCGCTCCTCGCGCGCTTCGCGCTCCTCCGGGGTCTCGACGACCAGGGCGCCCTGTTCGTCCACTTCGACCACGGCCTCCATCGGCTGGCCGAGCACGGCGTAGCGCGTGCCGCCGAGGTACACGAGCGGGCTGTAGCGCGGGTCTTCGAGGAGCCATGCCTGCGCGTACGCCTCGTCCAGGGCCTGCACCCGGACCACGCGGCCCACGAAGAGCGTGTGGTCGCCGATGGGAATCACATCCTGCAGGCCGCATTCGATCCAGGCGAGGCAGCCTTCGATGAGCGGCGCATCGATGCGCTGGGCACTGAACGTTTCGAGCCGCGAGGCGGCGATCTTGTCGTTGTTCAGGCCCGTCTGCGTGCCGAGGAAGGCCGTCTGCTTGATGAGGTCCGGGCCGGGGATGTTGATCGCGAACTCTTCGCTGAAGCGGATCATGTCGGCGGTGTGCCGATGCGGGTGGATGACGCAGCCGACGAGCGGGGGCTGCATCGAGAGCGGCGCGGTCCAGGCGATAGGCGCGGCATTCGTCATGCCACGCCAGCTCGCGGTGACAATCGCCACCGGCCCGGGATTCAACATGCGCCGGGCGTCAGTCTCGTCGCACATTCGCCGCATAGGGACCTCCGGATTCGAAGTACCGAGTGCCGAGTGCCGAGTACCGAGTGCCGAGTACCGAGTGCCGAGTGGCGAGTACCGAGTGGCGGGTGCCAGAGTGCCAGAGTACCGAGTGCCAGAGTGCCCGGGGGTCGGCGTTCAGGGTCTCAGCGTTGAGGGCCGGGCACGCTTACCAGCGATATTTGCTGGGGCCGAAGTCGGCTTCGTAGAACGGGGAAACCATGTTGCCGGGTGGAACGACGGCGTCGATGGCGGCGCGGTCGTCGGGGGTGATTTCGACGTCGATGGCCTTGAGGTTGTCCTCAAGCTGCTCCATGGTGCGCGGGCCGATGATGGCGCTCGTCACGCCGGGCTGGTTCATCACCCAGGCGAGCGCGTACTGCGAGAGCGACACGCCCTTCGAAGCGGCGAGCGGCTCGAGCTGCTCGACGGCATCGAACACGCGCTCGGTCCAGCGGCGGCGGTAGTTGGCCGCGAACGGGTTGTCGGCGTTCATTGCGGCGAAGCGCGAATCCTCCGGGGGCGGTGCGTTGCGGGTGTACTTCCCGGTGAGCAGTCCGCC
>JBLNCO010000130.1:0-6195 GCA_050260715.1 Hyphomicrobiales bacterium
TCGCACGCAGCGCGCACGGCCGATGGCCAGCCGCTCGCGCGCGGGAGCGCGGTGCGCGTGGTGGGACACGAAGGCGGGACGCTGATCGTGGCGGCGGTGAGCGAGTGGGCGGAGGACGAGCCGGTCGCGGGGGGCATCGCGGGCGAGTGAGCCCCGCGGCGCGCTAGCCTTCGTCCGAACTCACGATCCGGAAGACCGGGTGGTTCGGCGCAACGCGGGTGAGCTCGTCGTCGGACGGGTCCTTGCTGACCTTGAAGAACTTCCCGGTTTCGGCGCGCCAGTGGCGGAGGTACTCGCGGAGGATGGGCAGCTTTTCGCCATCGGGGACTTCGGCCACACGGATGGTCTCTTCCGTGCGGCCCCTGCGCAGCCTGGCTTCGCCCAAGGCGCGGATGTTGCGCACCCAGTGGGTTTCGCCGCGGGGAGCGACGAGGTAGCGCTGGCCGCTGAGGGTCAGCGGGTTGACCGGCGTGGAACGCCACTCGCCGGTCGAACGGCCGCGCACGGCGAGGACGGCCGCGCCGCGGGGGCTCATGCCGAGCCGGGCAGCGCCGGCGATCAGGGGGTTCATGACGTGAGCCGTGAACCAGTCGGGCTTCTGGTAGTTAACGGTTGTCATCTCGTGGCTCCGGGAGTGCAATGGATCGAGGGTACTCCCGGGTGCAACGCGAGGCGGCACAGGACAGCGGCTTTTACGGTGGCCCCACCGGGGATTTGCAACGTCTTTACGCTGACACTCATTTTACGTACAGTCCGCGTGTGACCAAAGGGTTACAGAAAGGGAACCAGGATATTGGGGAGTTCCCCAACAGAGCCGGGTTATCAACATGTGTAGAGTTGTTCGATACAGGGGGATGAGCCGGGCTATTCACCTATCTGTTACCCGGCGAAGTCCAGGAGTGCCGTGTGTCCGTTGAATTGAACGGGGAGCGATGGGGCCAGCTCCCGCGGCTGTTCAACGCCGTCAACGCGCCCATTCTGGTGATCGATGCCGCCGGCCGCCTGCGCTTCGTGAACGCGGCTGCCGAGGCGATCGCGCGCCGGAGCCTTTCGGAGATGAGGGGCCGCCCGGCGGATGAGCTGTTTTCCCACAGTGGTCCCGAGACCTTCGCGAACGAACTTGCCGCGAGCGACGGCGCCACACGGCGGCTGGCGGGAAGCGCCGGCGAACGCACCCTCCACTGGCGGTGCGAGGAGCTCGAGCTCGACGACGGCGAGCGCGTACTGGTGTGCACGGGCAGCGACATGACCGAGCAGGAGGCTGCGCGGCGGGCGCAGCGGTCGTTCGAACGGCAGCTGAGCAGGCTGTTCGCGAACCTGCCGGCATTGCTCTGGGCGACCGACCGAAACGGGATCCTCACGCTCGCGGAGGGAGCGGCCCTGATCACGCTCGACCTGGACCGCGAGCAGGTCCTCGGCCAGGATCTGCGTCAGCAGCTCGCGCGCTACCCGGAGATCGTGAAGAACATGGAGCGCGCGCTGCGCGGGGAGTCGTTTTCGGCGCTGGAGGAGTTCCGCGGGCACACCTTCGAGGCGTTCTACGAGCCACTGCGCGACGAGACCGGCGAGGTCATCGGCATGGCCGGCGTGGCGACGGATGTGACGGAGCGGCGGCGGCAGGACATGTCGGTCGCGCAGGCGCAGAAGATGGAGAGCCTCGGCGTGATGGCCGGGAGCGTCGCGCACGACTTCAACAACCTGCTGACGGCGATCCTCGGGTTCGCGGGGCTGCTGAAGCTTTCGCCGTCGCTCGACCCGCGCGACCGGGAGCAGCTCTTCCACATCGAGCAGGCGGCCCGCCGCGGCGCGGACATCGCGGGGCGGCTGTTGTCGTTCTCGCGGGGAGGGCTGGCGCGGTTCGTGCCGGTGGACCTGCGCGACGTGGTGCAGGAGACGGCGCGGCTGGTGAGCCCAACGCTGCCCGACCGGGTGCGGCTGGCACTCGACCTGCCGGCGCGGCCGCTGATGGTCGAAGGGGACGACGGGCAGCTGCAGCAGGCGCTACTCAACATCGTGCTCAACGCGCGCGACGCGCTTGGCGATGCGGGGACGATCGAGGTGCACATCGCCGCAGACGGCGGGCGGGCCAAAGTGGTGGTGCGCGACGACGGGCCGGGCATCGACGAGGCGACGCGGCGGCGCATCTTCGAGCCGTTCTTTACGACGAAGCAGCCGGGCTCCGGGACCGGACTCGGGCTCGCGATTACGTACGGCATCGTGCGGGGCCACCGGGGCGATATCGCCATCGACTCGGAGGTGGGCGCCGGCACGGCGTTCACCATCACGTTCCCGCTGCTCGCCGCGGAGGACCACCACGTACACGCGGAGACCGACCCTGGCGAGGGGAACCTGGTGCTGCTGGTAGACGACGACGAACTCGTGCGGCGAAGCACGAGCGCGACCCTTTCGAACCTGGGCTACAACGTGGTCGAAGTGGGGAACGGCGCGCTCGCGGTGGACCTCGTGCGCGCGCGGCCGGCGCGTTTCGCGGCGGTGCTGCTGGACCTCGTGATGCCGGGGATGACCGGCCGCGAGGTGTTCCATGCGATCGCGGGCGTGCGGCCCGACCTGCCGATCGTGGTGTGCACGGGCTACGCCGCGGATGCGCACATCGACGACGCGATGAAGCGCTCAATCGCGGGGCTCCTGCAGAAGCCGTTCACGCCGCAGCGGCTCAGCGAGATGCTGCTTTCGGTGGGCGCCCGCCCCACGCGGCGGATCGCGGCGAGCGTGAGCTAGCGCCGCTATCGCGCTTTTCGAATGCTTCGGGTTTAGCCGCACCGGGAGGCGTGATGGAAGCGATCGTCCGTGAGGGGCGAAAGCCAGCCGGGGAGTGACACAGGCGGCCAGCGGGCACACTACACTAACGGCGTGGTGAAAGCGCCGACCCTCTATCCGCCGGCGATCAGGGGCCATGGCATGGAGCTTCGCCCGTGGGACCGGGAGCTCGTGGAGAAGATGGCGCGCTGGGGGGAACGTGGCTTCCCGTACCACGCGTTCGACCTCGGGGCCCTGCGGAGCCCGGCGCGAGCGCGACAGGAACTGGCGCGCACGCACGAGGACGGCCCCCACCGGCACTTCGTGGCTGTAGAAAACGGCGAGCCGGTCGGGCGGGTTTCGGTGAATCTGCGCGACGAGTCCGGGCTGTACCTGTGGTCGGTGCATGTGCCGCCGGAGCACGAAGGCCGGGGCGTGTGCCGCCGGATGCTCGCGACGCTGATGGAGTGGCTGGAAGCGGAGCACCCGGGTCGAGACTTTGTCCTGAGCTCGAACACGTTCGCGGAACATGCGCACCGGGCGTACTTCGCGCTCGGGTTCCGGGTGGTGGAAACGCGCTGGCACTACGACCGGGACATCGCGCAGCTCCTCTGGAAGGTGCCGTTCGAGAAACGCGAGCCGATCGCACGCCACATCCGGTTCCACAACGGGCGGTGGGAAGTGCGGACGTATGTGATGCAGCGGCCACCCGGGGCGAGGATGGACGTCGGGGAGTAGCGAGTACCGAGTACCGAGTACCGAGTACCCAGTACCCAGTGCTCAGTGCTCAGTGCCCGGTGCCCAGTGCCGGGTGCGGACTCAGAGCCGCGACCGTCAGGGAGCGTCCGGGGGTGACCGGGCGAGTTGGTGCCCGGTAGGGAGCGACGATTGTCGATTGTCGATTCCGTGGGGACTTGGGGGGCCGGGCAACGTGGGAGGGAGTGGTCACGCCTGATGCCATGCGCTCCCTATCGGTCGCCGGCGGCTACTCGAGCTGGCGGACTTCGAGTTCGTCGATGACATCGCGGACGCCGGGGACGCGGGAGGCGACTTCGACGGCGCTGTCGGAGTCGTCGAGGAGGGGGACCTCGCCGCGCAGGGTGACGATGCCTTCGAACACCGAGACTTCGATGCCGTCGAGGTCGGTGGTGGCGGCGTCTTCGAGGAGCTCGCGGCGGATGGCGTCGGCGATGGCCTCGTCGCCGTACTGGCCGTCGGAGGCGCTGCGTTCGACACCAACGTCGTCCATCGAGCTCTCCGAGAGGCCCCCGATGACCGTTGTCCGCAACGTGACGGGGTCGCGGGCGACGACCGGGTCGCTCGGCGGCGTGAAGACGTCGTTGCCCTCGGAGACGACATCGTCGTCGATGGCCGAAGTCGGGCCCGAAGCGGCCCAGCCGCTGGTAATCCCGTGGTCGCGGGACTGGAAGTCGCCGGGTTCGAGCGCCTGGGCTTCGTAGCCCTCGGTCGCGCCCTCGAAGGCGCCGCTTTCGACCTCGCTCAAATCGCGGTCGCGGATGTCGAGGCCGGCGTCCTCGGCGGAGTCCTGGACCTGTTCGATGGTGGCGGGGACGACGCCCGAGACTTCGATGTTGTCCTCGACAGCGGTACCGCTCGAAACATTCTCCCTCGCGATTGCGAGGGCACGATCGCGCTCATCATCGGTCTGGACCATGCCACTCACCAGCAGACGGCCTTCGAGTTCTTCGACCCAGAGGCCGTCGAGGCCGGTTTCGGCGAGTCGGCGTTCGATGTCAGCTGCGGTAGCCATATGCGACTCCCTCGTGGGCATGTGCCCGGTTTCGTTTTCGAGGCTAGCCGCGGGGTGTGCGAGGGCGAACAACGCCGCCTCCGGAGGAGAAACAGCCGCGTGACAACGGTCAGGCGATACCGAGGCGGCGGTCGTTTTCGCGCCAGGCGATGTCGTTGAGGAGCATCAGGCCGCCGGCGACGAGGGAGTGCCCGCCGAGGAGCACCGGGCGGGGCGCGTTCGCGGCAGCTTCGGTGAACTGGCGGAGGAATGGGTCTTCGATGCCCTCGAAGGCGAAGAGGTCGCTCTGGAAGCGGTCCTCGCGGGAGGGCGTGGCCCCGAGGTGTGCTTCGATGACGCGCGTATCGAGCACGAGCGCGTCGCCGAGCTCGGCCATGCGTTCGAAGAAGCGCCGGGGGCCAAGCGCTTCGAGGAGGAAGCCGAGAACCGAGCGGGGCCGGTGGTCGGGACCGGAGGCGGCGAGGCCGCGCTCCTCGCTGATCATGCGCACGCGGCAGGCGGTTTCGCGTTCGAGGTGCTGCCAGGTCATGCTGCCCACGCGCCCGGCAACCACGACCTCGGCGCTGCGGTCGACGAGGAACCGCATGAGCGCGCGATAGGAGCCGGTGTGCAGGCCGGCGTCGAGCGCGACTTGTCGGAGTGCCGCGGGCAGGGATTCGTGCAGCGAGAGCACAGCGAGGTCGGCGGGGGTATCGAGGTCGAACTGGGTTTCGGTGGTGCGCGGGAGGATGACGGGCGCGAGACCGGCGTTGTCGCGGAGACGGCGGGGGAGCACGTTGTCGCGAGCGAAGTCGCCGGCTTCGAAGATGGCGCAGCCGGGCGTCCAGGCAGTGAGGTCGCTGGAGAAGAAGTTGTTGGTCACGAAGCGGCCGTCGCGGGCGGCGAGCTGCTCGGCGATGAGCTGGAACTCCGGCACGCCCAGGAGCGGGACGGACCCCGAGCCCATCACGGCGGGGCGCTGGAGACCGTAGCGCTGCACGATGCCCCGCAGCCGGGTGGCGAAGTCGAACGGTTCGCCGTCGTCGGCGTCGAGGAGGACGCCGGCGGGCAACGGTTCGAAGGCGTGGGGGTCGTCGGTGGCGATGATGACGGCTTCGAAGCCGGCGGCGAGCGCGGAGGCGGCGGTTTCGCCGGCGGCGGCCACGCGGGCGCGGGCCATGAGGCGCTCGGCGGGGCCATCGCCCACGGCGCCGTGGAAGATGATGAGCACCGGCTGGGGAAAGATCACCGGGACATGGTAGGGCAGGGGCGCGTGAGCCGCGCGTCAGGCGGCGCGCGGAGGGGTGCCGAGGGTATAGCCGGCGCCCCAGCGGTTGAGGATGTAGCGCGGGCGGGCGGGGTCGTCCTCGATCTTCTGGCGAAGGTAGCGTACGTAGAGGCGGAGGTAGTGGGACTCGCCGGCGTACTGGTTTCCCCACACGCGCGCCATGAGTGCGCGCGAGGGCACGACCTCGCCTGGGTGCTCGGCGAGGCTCACGAGCAGCCGGAACTCGGTCGGGCTGAGCGGTACGACCGCCCCGTTCTTCCGCACGGTCTGGGCGGCGACATCGATTTCGAGCTCGCCGATGCGGATGGGCGCCTCGGGGGACCGTGCCGCCGTTTCGCCAGCGCCGAGGCGGACGCGGCGCCAGAGGGCGCGCAGGCGCAGGTCGATCTCCTCGGTGGAG
>JBLNCO010000131.1:0-2983 GCA_050260715.1 Hyphomicrobiales bacterium
CGAGGGTTTCTTCGAGCGCCTGCAGCCCGGGCACGCCCCACTGCTCGTAGAAGGCGATGTTGGGCTTGTAACACGCGGCGTAGGGTGCGGTGGCTTCGATGATGGCGCGGTTGCGGGCGGCGATCTGGTCGACCGGGGTGCGGCGGTAGTCGGGGTCGAGCCCGACGCAGACGAGCGTCCTGGCTTCGCGGCTGCGCTGGGCGAGTCGTTCGAAGTAGGTCATGCGAGGGCCTCCGTGGGGGCGGCGGCGAACCCGAGGCGCGCCATGATCTTGCGGAACGGCTCCCGTTCGCCGCTGACGATGAGGTCGAGGCGGCCCTGCTGGCCGCGAGGCGCGGCGAGGTCCGCCTCTTCGAGCACCTGCACGGCGCGCCGGGCGACCGGCTCGGACGTGTCAATGAGGGCGAGGCCGGGAAACTCGGCGAGGATATCGCCCGCGAGGAAGTGGTAGTGCGTGCAGCCGAGCACCACCGTGTCGGCGCCCGCTTCGACGGCAGGCCCGAGCGCTGCCCGCACCGCCTGCCGCGCTCGTTGGCTCCCGAATTCGCCGCGTTCGACGAGGTCGGCGAGGCCGTGACCGGGAACGTTGGTGATGCGCGTGCCGCGGCCAAACTCTTCGACGACCCGCGCGTAGAGCTGTCCGTCGAGCGTGCCGGGCGTGGCGAGAATGGCGACACTACCGCTCTTCGAGGTCATCGCCGCCGGCTTGAGCCCGGGGACCATCCCCACGAACGGCACGGGGAAGGCGTCGCGGAGGTCGGCGATGGCTGCCGCCGAGGCGGTGTTGCAGGCCACGATGATGAGCTTGGCGTCGCTGCGGAGCAGCCGCGAGGCAATGGCGAAGGAGCGCTTGCGGACCTCCGCCGCCGGCCGCGGTCCGTACGGGAAGTAGGCCGTATCGGCGAAGTAGATGACGTGTTCGTTGGGGGCGAGACGTTGGAAATGCTGGAGGACGCTGAGCCCGCCTACTCCAGAGTCGAAGACGCCAACCGGGCGTGGATCCATCGCGACAAGCATAGCATCGGATGCCCGCAAGCGGCCCAGCGGCGATGCTTGCGCCGTGACCCGCCGCATCGAACTCGCCGTACTCCCGGCCGAGGCGCTCGCCATCGACGCGGGCGCCTACATCGTGGTCGACCAGCTGCGCGCGACCACGAACATCGCGACGCTCCTCGCCGCGGGCATGGACGAGGTGCTGGTCGTCGATGACATCGAGCGCGCGCGGAGCGAGGCGAAACAGCGGGGAGCGCTGCTCTGCGGCGAGGTCGGCGGGTTTCCGCCGCCGGGTTTCGACCGCGGCAATTCGCCGATCGAGGCGGAGGAGGCGGCGCGGCAGGGAGGAACGGCGGTGCTCTTCACGTCGAACGGCACGCGGGCGCTCTGTTCGCTCGCGGGCCGCGGGCCGACGTTCGCCGGGGCCCTGGTCAACGCCGGCGCGGTGAGCCGCGCGGCCTCCGGGTACGACACGGTCGCGGTGGTGTGCGCCGGGACCGGCTACGGGCTGCGCTTCTCGCAGGACGACTTCGCGGCGGGCGCCGAGATCGTTCGGCGCCTCGCGGAACGGACCGGCGCGGAGCCCGGCGACGCGGCGCGGCTCGCGCTCTCGGCCATCGCCGGCGGCCCCCCGGCCGTCGAGCACCTCGTGCGAACGTCGAGCCACGCCCGCGGCCTGGCGGCAGCGGGCTTCGGCCCGGACATCGACTACGCCCTACGGGTGGACCGCT
This sequence comes from Hyphomicrobiales bacterium, assembly GCA_050260715.1. Classification (GTDB taxonomy): domain Bacteria; phylum Chloroflexota; class Dehalococcoidia; order Tepidiformales; family Tepidiformaceae; genus JALOAP01. The sequence goes on from JBLNCO010000131.1 coordinate 1,725, forward strand.
GGCAGGTGGTGCCGGCGGTCGTGGCGTGCGGCGAAGGCTGGGCCCTGCTCCGCCCAGGGCGAGCGCACGCGGCGGCCGGATAGACCGCGGGCATCGGCTATCGACGGGAAGTTGACGATAGTCAACGTGGAATCAACGTGAGGCGGCATACGCTGTTCGGAATCCGGCACATGTTCGTAAGGCCAATCAACGTATCGTTTTACGCTATACCTCACGCCTGACTATTCACAATTCGCCTATAAGAGGGGTAGGCTGGCCGAATAGCCCGAAATCCAGGGAGGAGTATCAATGGCCATTTCCGAGGCCCCACACGATGTCAGCGAGCTCGTTCTCGCGAACGCGAACACGGTGCATCGGAACCTCTCGTCGCCCATCCTCTACGAGTACGCCATTCGCCGGCACGAAGGGAAGCTGCTGACCGGCGGCACGTTCGCAGTCCGCAGCGGCGCACGGACAGGCCGCAGCCCGAATGACAAATTCGTGGTCAAGACGCCCGAGATCTCGGAGCACGTCTGGTGGGGCGCGAACAACCAGCCAATGGACCCGCGGACCTACGAGCACATCAAGCAGCGGATTGTGAAGCACCTGAAGGACCGCGAACTCTTCCTCCAGGACTGCGTGGTGGCGCAGGACCCGCAGCACCAGAAGACGGTGCGCGTCATCACCGAGAACGCCTACCACGCCCTGTTCGCGCGGACGATGTTCATCCCGTCGAAGCCGCTGCCGCCCGGCGAACAGCCCGACATCACCATCCTGCACGCACCGAGCCTCGGGCTCTCCCCGGATGCCGACAACACGAACAGCGACGCCGTGGTGGCGCTCAACGTGACCGAAGGCGAGATCCTCATCGCCGGCACCGCCTACGCAGGCGAGATGAAGAAGTCGGTGTTCACGGCGATGAATTACTACCTCCCGCTCGATGGCGTGCTTTCGCTGCACTCCTCCGCGAACGTGGACCCGAGGACGGGCAAGACGGCGCTCTTCTTCGGCCTTTCGGGCACCGGCAAGACCACGCTCAGCACCGACCCCGAACGGCTCCTCATCGGCGATGACGAGCACGCCTGGACGACCGAGGGCGTGTTCAATATCGAAGGCGGCTGCTACGCCAAGGTCATCCGTCTTTCGAAGGAAGCCGAGCCGGACATCTTCGAGACGACCGAGCTGTTCGGAACCATCCTCGAGAACGTGATCTTCGACGAGGAATCCCGCGTGGTTGACCTCGACGACGACTCCATCACCGAGAACACCCGCGGAAGCTA
>JBLNCO010000132.1:0-5570 GCA_050260715.1 Hyphomicrobiales bacterium
TGGCGCGAAGGCGGCACCGAGTTCGCGAACGTGAACATAATGGCCGTCGCCCACGGCACGGATAAGGACCTCGTCCTCGCGCACAAGGCGGCCATCGATGCACACCTCGCCGAGGCCGGGATCCCGGTAAGCTATACCAATGTGTTCTGGGGTGGCCGTAGCGAAATCAAGCCGTCCGAAATCGCCCCGCAGGCGTATCGCGACTGGTGCATCGCACGCGGCATCGACCCCGAGAGCATGCGCGAAGACTCATGACTGAGGGACACGCCTGGATCGTTGGCGCGGGCCCGGGCGACCCGGGCCTTATTACCGTGGCCGGAGTCCGGGCGCTGGCCGCTGCCGACGTCGTGCTCTATGACGCGCTGTCGTCTCCGGCGCTCCTGCGCGAGGCCCGCCCCGGCGCCGAGTTCGTGTACGTCGGCAAGCGCGCGGGTGAGCATGCGATGTCGCAGGCCGAAATCGAGGCGCTGATGGTTTCGCGGGCAAAAGCGGGCGCGAACGTCGTCCGCCTAAAGGGCGGCGACCCGTTCGTCTTCGGCCGCGGCTCGGAAGAGGCGCTCGCCTGCCGCGAAGCCGGCGTGCCGTTCACCATCGTGCCCGGCATCTCGTCCGCGCTGGCCGCCCCGGCGTACGCGGGCATCCCGGTCACCCACCGCGGGCTCTCCACGAATTTCCTCGTCGTCACCGGGAACGAATCGGGCGACGAAACCCCATCGGTCGATTGGGAAGCCGCCGCTCGCGCCGAGACGCTCGTCATCCTGATGGGCGTCCGCACCCTCCGTTCGAACATGGAACGCCTGGTGGCCGCCGGGAAGCCCGGCAGCACGCCGGCCGCCTGTGTGCGCTGGGGCACCCGCCCCGACCAGCAGGTGCTGACCGGCACCATCGCCGACATCGCCGACCGCGCCGAAGCGGTGCGCCTGCAGTCGCCGGTCGTGACGGTTGTCGGCCAGGTCGCGGGCCTCGCGGAGAAGCTGGCCTGGTTCGCGCCGGGTCCGCTGGCCGGGCGGCGAATCGTCGTCACTCGTGCCCGCGCCCAGGCGAGCGACCTCGCCGCCCGCCTCGATGCGCTCGGCGCCCATGTGATCGAAGCGCCCGTCATCGCCACCCGCCCCCTGCCCGAGAACATCCCGGTCGAATGCGTCGCGGGCTGCTGGGACTGGATTGTGTTCACCAGCGCGAACGGCGTCGAGGCGTTCTTCCTTGCGCTCGACAACGCCGGGATCGATACCCGCGCGCTCCACGGGGCGAAGGTCGCCAGCATCGGCGGCGCCACGACCGCCGCACTCGCCGTCCGCGGCGTCCGCCCCGACTTCGTCCCTTCCCGTGCCACGTCGGATGTCCTCGCCGGCGAGCTCCCGCGGGTGAACGGCGCACGCATCTACCTCCCGGTTTCGAACCTGACCGACGACCGCCTCGTCAACGCGCTTCGCAAGCGCGGCGGGAAGGTCGATAAGGCCGCGGCGTACGAGACGATCCCGCAGCCGCTCGATGCCGAACGCCTGCGCGAGGTGGCCGAGGCGGATGCGGTCACGTTCACCAGCGCATCGACCGCGAAGTACCTCGCCCGTGCGCTCGGCGACGCACGGCTGCCCGAAGGCGCGAAGCTGGTCAGCATCGGCGAACAGACCTCGAAGGCCGTGCGCGAATGCTTCGGGCGCGTGGATCGCGAAGCAGCCGGGCCGTCGCTGGATGCCCTCATCGAAGCCCTGCGAGAGGTGCTGGCATGAGCATGATGATCGAGCTCCGCGGCGAGGCCGGGCCGGCGCTGGTGGTGGGTGGCGGTGCGGTCGCTACCCGGAAGGTGCGTAACCTCGCCGAGGGCGAGTTCCGTATCACCGTCATCGCCCCCGAAATGTCCGAGGAGATCCGGACCGCGCCGTTCATCCGCCTCGAAGCGCGGCCCTTCGCCGACAGCGACCTCCCCGGCGACCCGCGCTACGCCCTCGTGTTCGCCTGCACCGATGACCGCGAAACGAACCGCCGCGTAGGCGAGCTCGCCCGTAGCTGCGGCATCCCCGTCGTCGTCACCGATTCCCAGGAGGAAAGCACCTTCTTCACGCCTGCCACCATCCGCGACGGTGACCTCGCGATCGCCGTCTCTACGGGCGGCGCCTCGCCGACGCTTGCCCGCGAGATCCGCGAGAAGATCGTCGCCGCGCTCGGCCCCGGCTGGGCGCGCGTGGTTGCGCTTGCGCGCGAAGAGCGCCGCAAGCGCCTCGAAGCCCGCCGCGCCGCGCCAACGCCAACCGACGAGAGCGGAGAGTAGCGATGGGCCGCGCGCTCCTGCTCGTCGGCCACGGGTCGCACCTCAATCCGAATTCCTCCGCGCCGGTGTACGCCCACGCCGAGCGCGTGCGCGCGGCCGGTGCCTTCGACGAGGTGCGTGTTGCCTTCTGGAAGGAAGAGCCCTCCCTCGCGCGAGCGCTCGATGCGGTCCGCGCCCGCGATGTCACGGTCGTGCCGGTGTTCGTCTCGACCGGCTACTTCACGCGCGAGGTCATCCCGCGCGAGATGCGGCTCTGCGGGCGGGTCACCGAGATCGACGGCCACGTCGTGCGCTACACCGACCCGATCGGTGCGCATCCGGCGCTGGCTCGCGTGGTCGTGCAGCGCGCGCTCGAAGCCGGGGCCGAACCGGGCGACGCCCTCGCCGTGCTCGGTCACGGCACGCCGCGCAACCCCGACTCTGAGCGCAATGTCTTCGTCCAGACCGAGCACGTGCGCGCCCTCGGCGCCTTCCGCGAAGTCACGACGGTCTTCCTCGAACAGGAACCGAACATGCGCGACGTCTTCGGTTTCGTCGAGGCCGAGACGGTGGTGATGGTCCCGCTGTTCATTGCCGATGGCTGGCATGTCGGCGAGACCATCCCCGAGGACATGGCGCTCGACGGCGCGGAGACCCGCCGCAACGGACGCCGCCTGCGCTACGCCGCCGCGGTCGGCACGCACGAACGCGTCGCAGACGTGATCCTCGAGCTCGCCGCGGAGGCGGCCGCGTGGTAGACCCGCTGACCGGCGCACTCGACCTGTGGACCGGCTACGGCGAACTGCTCGTTCACATAACGGACGATGCGGTCCAGGTGTACGGCCCGCGCACTGTCCCGGGCAGCGGCCGCCCGGTCGGACCTTCGCCACCGGCGATTCGCGACTGGTGCCGCACCGACGACCGCGGCCGCTACCGCCCGCTCCCGAGCGCCCGGTCGCTCCCTTCGAACTGGGAATCGAGCTTTCCGACGCTCGACGCCTTCAGCGCCGCCCTCGGCGAGGTCTATCCGCTGGCCGAAGAGCACATCGCCGCCTACACCGACGGTTCCCTCCGCGTGGTGGGGCTCGACGATGTGCTCGAGCGCCAGTCGGGCCGCTACCGCGTGGCCGCCGAGCTCGATGAGCGCGGCCGGAGCGCCGCCGCGGACGTGCTCTGTGCGCGCTGCGTGAAGGTTCCGGTCTGGCGGACGGGTCGTCCCCCCGGTCCGCCCCCTGGCGACAACCCGATCCCCTGCCCCGAGCCCTGCAGCGTGATGGTCTCGCTTTGCCGCGAAGCCGCGCTCTGGCAACAGGAACCGCCGGAGCCCACCGCGATCGACCCTGATGTCGCCTTCGCCGCGTTCGAGGAGCCGGGAAACGAAGTGCGCGAAGCCTACCTGCGCCACCGCTACGGAGATGCCCATGCCTAACGACGATGTCCGCGAAGCCGCCCGCAACCTCTTCCCCGGCGGCGTCAACAGCCCCGTCCGCTCCTTCCGCTCCGTCGGCGGGAACCCGGTTCCCATCGCCCGTGGCCAGGGGCCGTTTGCCTGGGACACCGAGGACCGGCGCTACATCGACTACATCGCCGCGTTCGGGCCGCTCATCCTCGGGCACGCTCCGCGATCCGTCGTCAAAGCCGTGAAGCGCGCGGCCGAGGAGGGGACGGCGTTCGGCGCGCTCACGCCGGGCGAGGTCGAGCTTGGCCGCCGCGTCTGCGACGCCACCGGCCTCGAACGCGTGCGCTTCGTGAACTCCGGTACCGAGGCCACGATGACGGCCATCCGGCTCGCGCGGGCCGCGACCCGCCGCGATATCGTCGTCAAGTTCGATGGCTGCTACCACGGCCACAGCGACGGCCTCCTCGTGAAGGCCGGATCGGGTGTTGCGACCCTCGGCCTTAGCGATTCCGCCGGCGTGCCCGAAGCCATCGCGGGCCTCACGGCCGTCCTGCCCTACAACGACCCGGCCGCGCTCGAACGCTGGTTCGCCGAGCACCCGGACGACACCGCCGCCGTCGTCGTCGAGCCCATCGCGGGAAACATGGGCCTTGTGCCGCCACAACCGGCCTTCCTCGAGGCGCTGCAACGTGTCCCCCACGCCCACGGCGCGCTGCTCATCGCCGACGAGGTCATCACGGGTTTCCGCCTGCGCTACGGCCTTTCGAACCTGCTCCCCGGCGCGGACCTGGTGTGCCTCGGCAAGATCATTGGCGGCGGGTTGCCGGTTGGCGCCTTCGGCGGCCGCGAAGAGCTGATGTCGCTCCTCGCGCCGGCGGGGCCGGTGTACCAGGCCGGCACGCTCAGCGGGAACCCGCTCGTCATGGCTGCTGGCGTCGCGATGCTCGATGAGCTCGCCGATGGAGCACCCTACCGCCGCGCCGAGGACCTCGCCCGACACCTGGAGAACGGGCTCCAGACCGCCGCAAAGCGCGCCGAGGTGCCCGCGAGCGTCGTCCGCCAGGGTTCGATGCTCACGCTCTTCTTCCGCAGCGAACCGCCCGCGAACTACGCGCAGGCTCGCGAATCCGACAGCGAGGCCTTCGCCCGCTTCCACAAAGGTATGCTCGAACGTGGTGTGCTGCTCCCACCGTCGCAGTTCGAAACGTGGTTCGTGTCGGCGGCGCACAGCGAAGCCGAAATCGACGCGACGGTGATGGCAGCGCACGAAGCGTTGCGAGAGGTTGCGTCCTGACCACCACCACCCGTCCACGCCACCCGGACGCCTCGCCCGGCGACAGCCTCGAGGCGCTCCGCGAGGAGGTCATCGCCTGCCGCAAGTGCCCGCGGCTGGTCGAATGGCGCGAGAAGGTCGCTCGCGAGAAGCGCGCCGCGTTCCGCGAGTGGGACTATTGGGGCAAGCCATTGCCCGGCTTCGGCGACCCGGATGCCCGCGTCCTCGTGGCCGGCCTGGCGCCGGCCGCCCACGGCGGCAACCGCACGGGACGCATCTTCACCGGCGACCGCTCGGGCGACTGGGTGTATGCCTCGATGTACCGGACGGGCTTCGCGAACCAGCCCACCAGCACCGACGCTGGCGATGGCCTCGTAGTGCGCGGCGCTTATATCACTGCACCGGTCCGCTGCGCCCCGCCCGACAACCGTCCGACCCCACAGGAAACGGCGAACTGCGCGCCCTACCTCGAACGCGAGTTCGCGTTGCTCCCGAACGTGCGCGTCATCGTCGCGCTCGGCGCCTTTGCCCTCGGCGCCGTCGCGCGGCTCACCGGGATGCGCCCCCGCCCGCGCTTTGGCCACGGCGCAGAGTTCGCTCTACCCTCCGGGGTCACCGTCCTCTGCTCGTTCCACCCGAGCCAGCGCAAC
>JBLNCO010000133.1:0-5216 GCA_050260715.1 Hyphomicrobiales bacterium
CATCTTTCGCATCATCCAGCAGCGCGGCGAGATTTCGCCGGAGGAGATGTACGAGGTGTTCAACATGGGCATCGGGCTGGTGCTCATGGTCGGCCGGGACGACGCCGACAGCGTGCTGGCCGGCATCCCCGAAGCGCTGCGCATCGGGGAGATCGTCCAACACACCGGGCGCCGCGTGGAGCTGCGCGGCATCTGATCCGCGCCCGCATTCCGAAGCAGTGCCGTTTCGCCGTTGGGAGGTAACGGCGCTCCGTCGTATGCGTGCATGAAACCCTTCTGGTAGCTCCCGTTAGGGGCCCGGTCGCGTTCGCGTGCCAAGCTGAGTCCGTCACCACGGAACGCGGCGGCCGGAGCATTGGGAATGACGAGCGAACGCCCCTGGGTCGAATCGAACCTTGCGGCGTACTGCGAACCCGGCGAACACCAATTTCTGATGGCCGAAGGGCCGTTGGGCGCCATCCGCTGGTGCGCGGTGTGCCTGAAGGAAGAGCGCACCGACGGCAGCGGGTGCATCATCTGCGACCTGCGCGGGCAACGGCTGGTCACGCTCACGAACGGCCGGCGGCGAGTGGGCGGCGCAATCTGCGCGGCGTGTTATGCGGGGTTCGCGGAGGAGGGACGCATCGCGGGGTGGTCGATCGCCGAAGCCGAGGAGCCAGCGCCCCAGGGGAGCCGGACCGACGGCCGGAGCTCACGGAGCTAGCGGCGCCGCCCGCTCCCGAGGCGTTTCAGGCGGAACCGGGGGTCCGCTTCCGGGAGTCCTTCGTCGCAATGGATACAGAGCCGGCCGGTGACCTCCCCGGCGGTTGGCGACTCCAACACCACCGGTATTTCGCCGCGCTGGTCGCAGACAAGGCAGGTGGTGCCATCGATGCGCTGTTCTTTGTAGCAAATGGTGCACCACTCCAGGCCGTTGTTCCCGGCGTCACGAAAGTCGTGCTTGCCGGGCGAACAGTAGGTGGCCAGGTATGCGGCTGCCCATCGCCCGGAGTTACTGATGTTCGAGCATACAGACGAATCCACCGCGCGTTCTGTGCGCGGGTAGTGGCTATTCCTCATGCCGCGGATCCCATCTCCCCGCCGATTCCCTCGAACTATTACAACGCACAGGTGCGGGGGGTGGGGTACCCGCTATCGTGAAGAACCGTGCACGGTACCTTGCGGCGAGATATCAGGACCATCTAGAAGCACAGGGCGTCATTTGTGATTGTAGAACTCCACGTTCCAGCGCCATTCGCTCCCGTCCTCGGCGTTCCACCAGTCCTTCAGGATGCCCACTTCGCCGCCGGGAAGCATGACGGGCCGCCCGATGTCCTCCGCTTCGGGCCAGCCGTCTTCGCGCGTGATGCGTGAGCCCTGTTTGCGCAGGCGGGTCATCGGGTAGTACGGCCCGGTTCGCACGAGCTGATCGCCAAAGGCGATGCGCCGCCCCTCGCCATCGGTGACTTCGACGCGGAGCGTATCGGGGACTGCATGGACGATGACGGCGTCGGCCGGGTCCATCGCGCCACGGCCAAAGGAGAGGCCGCGAGCGGCCGCATTCGGGTACCAGAGATCCCACGTTTCCATGGCACAAGTGCTCCTTTCGGCGGCAGACTAGCACTGCTGGGGGTGTGATAGGCTCGCCCCGTTGGAGGTGAACGTGGCGTTCGAACGGCCCCAATTCCTGGTCTCGACCGAGCAGCTGGAGCATCGCCTGGGCGAGGAGAAGTTGCGGATCCTGGACTGCACCGTGTTCCTGCGGCCACCCGCCGGGGACAGCGGCGCCGAACGGGCGCGGTGGGTCGCGGAGAGCGGCCGCGCGGACTACGAGAAGGGGCATATCTCCGGCGCCGTCTTCGCGGACCTCGTCGGGGAGCTCTCGGACCCCGATGCGCCGCTTCCGTTCACGATGCCCTCGGCGGACCGCTTCGCCGCGGCGATGTCGAAGCTGGGCGTGGGAGAAGGGACGCGCGTGGTGTGCTACGACGCCAACCTGAGCATGTGGGCGACGCGCGTCTGGTGGATGCTGCGCGCCTTCGGCTTCGATAGCGCGGCCGTGCTGGACGGCGGCTGGAAGAAGTGGAGCACGGAAGGCCGGCCGGTCACGACCGATCTGCCGACGTACCTCCCGGGGAACTTCGTCGCGCGCCCGAGGCCGCAGCTCATCGCCTCGAAGGCCGACGTGCTCGCGGCGGTGGGCGATGGCGCGACCTGCGTCGTGAACGCGCTCACGCCCGAGCAGCACCGGGGCGAAGGGCCGAACGTCTACGGCCGGCCCGGGCGCATCGCGGGGAGCGTCAACGTTTCGGCGCGGGACATCGTGGACCGCGAGACGGGCGCGTTTCTCCCGGCCGAAGAGCTGCGCAAACGGTTTGAAGGCGCGGGTGCGCGCCAGGCGGAGCGGGTGATCACGTACTGCGGCGGTGGGATCGCCGCCACGAGCGATGCCTTCGTGCTCACCCTACTCGGCCATGACAACGTGTCGGTGTACGACGGCTCGCTCTCCGAATGGGCGGCGGACGAATCGCTGCCGATGGAGACCGGGTAGCAGCTCCGGGGCATTCGGGTGCAGGCCGACGCCGGCGGGCGGACGGCCGGGAGGCCCGCCTTTGCTCAGGTTTCGACCGTGCGGTAAACTCGCGCGCCACACGCTGCCGTTGTACGGCGCCCCGGGAGGGTCCGATGCCGCTTTTCCCATCCGTCGAATGGTTCCAGACCGCCGCCGACGAGCTGAACAAGTCCGATAGCTTCAAGCGGTTGGGGACGTGCGACGCCGAAGTGGGCGTGCAGGTCGACGACAAGGTGTACGAAATCGACTTCGAAGCATTCGAAGTGAAGTCTGTGCGCGAGGTCGATGCCGCGCGCGCCGACGAGCTCGACTTCGTGCTCGTGCAGCCGTACGAGGGCTGGAAGGCGATGATCGAGGACATCCAGAAGCACGGCCGGGCAACGCACGACCACACGCTGAACTCGCTCGACCTCCAGAGCGCAGAGGAGTTCGCGCGGGGCAAGGACTACCACCGCCGCGACATCTTTTACCGCTTCAACCAGACGTTCCAGGAGTACTTCGACACAGCGTCGCGCTTCGAAACGACGTTCGCGAGGTAGCGCTCAGGGCGCGTAGTTCACGATCACCGTGAACGAGGATCCGGTCGGGTTCTGCACCTCGATCACCGCGGAGTACTGCCCGGGTTCGCTCGTGAGGGCGTGCAGGTTCACGAGCGCCGAGCTCCCGGACGCGATCGTGCCGCTGTGAGGCGCGAGCTCGAGCCAGTCGGCTTCGGGAACCTCGGTGACGGTGAAGGTCGACGGTCCGCAGAAGTTGTTGAGGATCACGAACGACGAGCGGCCGTCGGGCGGCATCGTCACGGCGCCGTTGTTGAGGTTCGAGCGGAGCACGCTGGAGCACTGCGTCGGCGTCGGCGTCGCGGTTGCGGGCACGGTCGCTGTCGCGGTCGGAGTCGGCGAGGGTGTTGCGGTGCGGACGGTCGCGGTGGGCGATGCGGTCGGCGTGGGCGAGCGCCGGTCTTCGGTCGTGGGGGTCGGCGTTGCTTCGCTGTCGCCGGCCGCGGTGGTCGGCGTCGTACGGGGCGACGGCGTTACGGACGCGCCGGCGCGGCGCGTGGCCGTTGGCGTCGCGGGGTCGCGGGCGGTCGGGCGTGCGGGGTCGGGCTCGTCGCCGGTATCGGTGCTGGCGGCGAGAGAGTGCGCGGGCGAGGACTGGCGCGTGAGGGCGACCGGGCTGGCCGGCAGGAGCACCAGCAGCCCGAGGAGCAGCGCACCGCCCGCGAGCACCGGCATCAGTGGCCACAGGAGGTTGCGGCGTGCGGGTGGCGGTTCCAGCCAGGCAGGCGCAGGGACGAACCCCGGGTCGGCCCCGTCCCCGGCAGGCGACCACGATGTCCAGGCAGCGGCCACACGCTCGCGTGTTTCCTCGAGGAGCCCGGGCGGTGGAGCGAAGCGGGGAAGGGCGGCGTAGGCCGCGAGCGGGTCGGGGCCTGCGCCCGCGAGGTCCGCAGCACTGAGCCCGGTGAGGCGGGCGAGCACGAGCTCCGCGCTGGCCTTGCGCACGCCGAGCACGGCGGCCAGCTCGGCCGCGCCGAACCCCTGGCGAAGGTGCAGGTCGAGCAGCGCGTGGCGTTGCGCTCCGAGGGCGCGGGCGCGCCGCAGGATGTCCGGGCCGGAATCGGAGCCGGCTGCCGGGACGCCGGCGAGAACCTGCGCGCGGGCGAACCGGAAGAGCGAGCCGGGGAACGGCCGTGGCCGGGGGTCGCGGAGCGCCCGCGCCTGCTCCTCGAAGACGGCGCGCGTCACCGCGCGGGCGATGGCTTCGCCGGCGACGGCCGCAGCGAAGTCGTAGACCGCCGGGAGCCATCGCTCCACGAGCACATCGAACGCGGCAGCATCGCCCGCGCGGGCACGGGCATAGAGCTCGCCGTCGGTCTCGGCGGGCGGAACTGCCATACCCTGATTAACGCCACCGGATGGGCGTTCGTTGCCGGGATCCATCGCGCGATTTTCGAGGGGCAGCTCCCGGTTGTCGATTACCCTGCCGTGTTACGAGGCTGGTGGGGTCAGCTTTCGGGTTCGAGGAACTCGAGCCGGTTGCCGAACGGGTCGTGCGCGTAGAAGCGGCGGTAGCCCGGGATCTGGCGGTCGACCTCCGTCGGCACCCCGGCCGCTTCGAGGCGCGCCTTGAGGGCATCGAGCTCATCGGTCAGGAGCGCGGGGTGACGGCGGGTGGGAACTACTTCAGCTTCAACGCCGCAGTGGATCTGCTGTGGCCCACACGCGAACCAGACGCCACCGCGGTCGCCGAGGGACGGGGGTTTGGGCAATTCGGCCAGGCCCAGCAGGCCGTGGTAGAACTCGCGGGCCCGGTCCTCCGCGCCCCGCGTAATGGCGACCTGTACATGAGCAATTCCGTTGATTGCCATTACCGCAGCTTGCCGCGAACGAATGTGGCGGGCAAGCTCAGCCGCCCCAGCGCACGATGTTGGTCGGCGCCTCGTTGTCGGCCCAGGGGAGCACCGCTTCGACCACGGCCTCGGGATGCGTGGCGAGGCTGAAGTGGTTGTCGCGGTCGACGCGGGCGACAGCCCAGTGGCTCGTGCGGGCGCGGGAGGCGGGCACGTAGTACACGCTGCTGAGCTGCACGTAGGCGCAGCGGAACCGGCGCTCCCAGCCGGGCGGCTCGTGGATGGGCTCGGTCCAGAACGGGAGGGCCCTCGGAC
>JBLNCO010000134.1:0-8513 GCA_050260715.1 Hyphomicrobiales bacterium
CGCAGCGCCCGCACGGTCACCCTCAAGCTGCGCTTCCCGCCGTTCGAAACCCTCACCCGCGCCGCCACATCGCCCACCCCCATCGACCTCGCGGACGACCTCTTCGCGATGGCTGCCCGGCTCTTCGAACGCGCCTGGGCCGACAACGGCACGCGGCCCGTTCGTCTCATCGGCATGGGCGCCACGAACCTCCAGGAGCGTGCACGCCAGCTCCGCCTGGGCGAAACCGATACCTCGGGCCAGCTCGCGGAGACCGTCGCCGGCCTGCGCGAACGATTCGGCGAGGCCGCCATCCAGCGGGCCGCCGAGATCGATCGCCGCGACTGGCACAGTTGACCGGCGCGTAAGGTTTTGGAATGATTGGGCCGATTTGGGAGGTTTTCCGTGAGCGAGCCCGCCCCGCAACGGAAGCAGACCTGGCTTACCCTTCGCGCCGCCAGCACCCTGCTCGGCGTGAGCGAATCGACTATCCGCCGCTGGGCCGATAGCGGCGAGGTGCGCTCGTACCGTACCGGCGGCGGTCACCGGCGCATCCTCGAAGAGGACCTCCAGCGGCTGGTGAACAACCAGCTGCCGCAGCCCTCGCCCCACGACAGCGATCGCATCAGCGAAATCGCGCTCGCCCGGGTGAAGCGCCGCCTCAGCCGCGGCCGCCAGAGCCACGGTCCGCTGCTCGAAGGGCTCCCCGATGAAGCCCGCGACCGCCTTCGCCTCATGGGCCGCCAGCTCGTCGACCTCTTCGCGCGCTACATCGCCTCCGGCTCGCGCAAGGAGCGCTTCGTCGAAGACGCCCGCACCATCGGCCGCGAGTACGGCCGCACGCTCGTGGGACTCGGCGTGGGCCTGACCACCGCGGTCGCGACGTTCAACAGCCTGCGCCGCTCGATGGAAGAAACGGCCTCGCAGATCGCCAGCGAATCGGAGCTCGGTCCCGAAGACGCGGTCGAGGCCATCGAGAACATCCTCGTCCTCGCCGACGTGGTGCTCGAAGGTATGGCCGAGGTCTACGAAAGCTCGGCGGCGAAGCCGTGACCACCCCCAGGCCCTCCTGATCCGCGGGGAAACGGAAAGGCCCGGCACATGCCGGGCCTCATGGTTCGAATTCGGGACGGGTGCTAACGGCGAGCTCGCTCGCGGTCGCGGGCTTCGCTCCGCAGCTTTTTCTTCAGGAGCTTCCGGGCGCGCGCGGCTTCCTTCCGCTTCCGCTTGACGCTGGGCTTCTCGTAGTGTTCGCGGCGCCGCGCCTCGCTCAGGATGCCATCCAGCATCACCCGCTTGTTGAAGCGCTTCAGCGCGGCCTCGAACGACTCGTTATCCCCGACGATGACTTCCGACAGTGCGTATCACCCGCTTTCCCGCGGATCGACTCGCCCCGAAACGGGACGCCGCGGAAATTCGAGGGTACCACAGGTCCCGCCCCCTCGCATCGCCCGGCGCTGCTATCGGCGAGCGGCACGCGATCTCCCACGATCCACGCTACCGGGGCGACTGCGGCTTGTCCTGCCGGGCAAGCTCCAGCACGGCAGCCCGGCGCCCGGTAGCCCTTCGGCACCGCGATGTCCCCCGCGGCAATGCCCGCCTTCGTGACCAGCCACGAAACCGCCGAATCCGACGTCCACATCTCCGTCGTGCCTGCCACGCGCCGCCCCCACGTGTGCGCCGGGACGATCCGCGCCCGCGCCAGCACCCGCTCCGCGAACCCGCCGTCCTCCGCGAGCTCGATCGGCTCGCCCACTACGTACTCCTCATCCGGAAGCCGTTCGCTCTCCAGGCAGATTAGCTGGTACCGGAAGAGCCGCAGCCGCCCCGCCCACGCCGACCCCACCGCGCCGCTCACCAGGGGCGCGACCGGTTGCCGCCTCGGCACCGGCGTCAGCTCGAGCGTGTAGCGCCGGCCATCGATGGCCAGCTTGAGCCCGGCGTGCAGGAACTCGACCGGACGCCGCCGCGCCACCAGCGCCTCGAACGCCGCGTACACGCGCAGGCTCGACCGCTGGAAGTGCGTGCCGGCCCCGACCGGCAGCCAGTAGAGCGTCACCGTCGCGTCGCGGCACTCCCTGCGCTCCATCCAGCGCACCATCGCACCTTGAGCGCGCGTCCGCGTGGGCCAGCGGGTTCGAATTCCAGCGACCTCTGTCGCGGCTTCTTTCCTTCGGCTGAAAGTCCGCCCCGTACACTCCCGGCTATGGCACTCGGGCCCGCCGTTCGTTCGCGCCGCAATGTCCTCGCGCTCCTTGCCGGTAGCGCGAGCGTGGCGCTGGTCGGCTGCGGCGGCGAGCCCGCCACCGCGCGCTTCGCGGGAGAGGAGGAAGCGCCCGCTACTGCGACGCCACCCCGCCCCTCGCCCACGCCCCCGGCGGCCGCCACACCGACGCCCTCGCCCACGCCGCCGCCTGTCGGCCGTTCGTCCCGCACCCTCCTCCCGGGCACTCCATCCGAGACGGAGCTCGTGATCACCCACAGTGGCGTTGCTGGCCCGCGGCTCATGGTCCTTGGCGGCGTACATGGCAACGAACCGGGCGGCTGGCTCGCCGCCGAGCAGGTCGCCACCTGGACGCCTTCCGCCGGCAGCCTGATCGTCCTTCCCCGGGCGAACGTCCAGGCCATCGCAGGCTTTGTCCGCACCACCGACGAAATCGGCGACCTGAATCGCCTCTACCCCGGCTCGCTCGAAAGCAGCCTCCTCATGGAGCGCATGGCGGCCGAAATCGTCGGTGTCGCCCGCGAGTTCGCCGTCGATGTGCTGCTCGACCTCCACGAGTCGTGGGCGTTCTACGCCGGCCGTGTTCAGGATGGGACCGCCTTCCTCGGCCAGACCGTCAGTTCGGGCGTCGGGCCGCGCAACCCGGTCCTCGCACGCGCCATCATCGAGCGAACGAACGCGGGCATCGATGTCGAACGCGAACTCCTCGTCGAGCGCGACGGCCGTCCCTTCGCCCGCAACGACAACACCACCGACCCCCGCCGCGGCCGCAGCTCGCTCTCGCTCGGCGGGCACGTCCCGGGGCTCACGCCCATCCTCGTCGAGATGGGCCAGGAGGGGCAGGCGGTCGAACGCCGCGTCGAACTGCATCTCATGGTCGCGCGCGCAACCCTCGCCGAGCTGGGCATGGCCTAGCGACCGGTGTCAGCGGCGGCCGCGAACCGTTAGTCATCCGCAACGGCCCGCACTGTACCTTCGGTTCGTATCACTCGCGTTGGAGTGACCGGAGCACCATGGCCGAACGCATCGCGGTGGGTATCGATATCGGCGGGACCGGCGTCAAGGCCGGCGCCGTCAACCTCGACACGGGCGACATTGTGTCGAAGCGTTTGCACGCGGAAACGCCTCACCCGGCGACCCGCGAGGCCGTTGCCGACACGGTCAAGAAACTCCTGAAGCGCGCGACCCTCGACCAGCACTCCGTTTACGGCGCCGGCTTTCCTGCGGTCATCAAACACGGCGTCGCGACCACCGCCTCGAACATCGACGAGTCCTGGATGGGCGAGAACGTCTCGAAGGTGCTCTCCGAAGCCACGGGCAAGCAGGTGGCCGTCCTCAACGACGCCGACGCGGCAGGTATCGCGGAAGTCCGTTTCGGCGTCGGCCGCGGGGTGCCCGGTGTGATCGCGATGGTCACGCTCGGGACCGGCATCGGCACCGCACTCCTGGTCGAAGGGACGCTTGTTCCCAACACCGAGCTCGGACACTTCAAGCTCCGCGGCAAGGACGCTGACCACCTCGCCTCCGCACGCGCCCGCGACGACGACCAACTCTCGTGGGAGAAGTGGGCGAAGAACGTCGAGGAGTACCTGAACGCCCTCGACCGGCTCATCTGGCCCGACCTCATCATC
This sequence comes from Hyphomicrobiales bacterium, assembly GCA_050260715.1. Lineage (GTDB taxonomy): Bacteria > Chloroflexota > Dehalococcoidia > Tepidiformales > Tepidiformaceae > JALOAP01. Next base: position 3,835 of record JBLNCO010000134.1, read on the forward strand.
ATCGGCGGCGGGCTCAGCGGCGAACCCGAGAAGTTCCTCCCCTACATCCGCGTCCGCCCGGCGGTCGTCGCGGCCACGCTCGGGAACGATGCGGGCATCATCGGCGCGGCCCTCTTCGGCGCCGAGGCCCACCGCCGCCCGACGCAGGTGCGCGGTCCCTACGCGCTCGCCGGCGAAGAGTAACGACGCTTCACGCCCGGTAAGGCTGCGCCAGGTTCCTGGGGATTTACCGCTTGCCTATACCTTGCACCGCAATGTATAAAGCTCCTATGCAAGACGCGAAGGACGTCCGTATCTCGAAGGACCTCGTCGCTGCCTCCGCCACGCCCCTCGTGCTCGCCATCCTGGAAGAGGGCGAGAGTTACGGCTACGCGATCCTCAGGCGCATCGAGGAACTCTCGGCCGGCGCGATGGAGTGGACCGACGGCATGCTCTACCCCCTCCTCCATCGGCTCGACCGGCTCGGTTACGTCGAAGCCCGTTGGGATTCGCCCGAAGGCGGACGTCGCCGCCGCTACTACCGCATCACCCCCGCCGGCCGCAGCGCGCTCTCCGAACAGCGCCGCCAGTGGGAAGTCGTCTCCGAGGCGCTGCAAAACGCCTGGCACCGTATTAGCCTCCAGAACTTCGCCCCCGGGACGGCCGAAGCATGACCGCGATGCAACCGCCCATGGATCCCGGGATCGAAGCCCAGATTCGCGAGTGGCGCTCCTACCTCCTGCACCGCACGACCATCCACCACACCGATGTCGACGAGCTGGAAGACCACCTTCGCAATGAGATGTCGGCCCTCGGCGCCGCCGGCCTCGATGGGGATGAGTCGTTCCTCGTCGCCATCAAGCGCATCGGCGCCGTGAACGAACTCTCGCGAGAGTTCGCGCTCGAGCGCTCCAGCCGGCTCTGGAAGCAGCTGGTGCTCGCCGGCGATACCGTCCGCGAGCGCTCCGACCTCGCCTACCGCGAGCTCGCTATCACGGTCGGCCTCGCGATTGCCGCCGCGGCCGCGTTCAAGCTCCCGGCGGTCTTCGGCGTGAACCCCGTCCGCGAAACGGATGGCAGCGCGAGCACCGACGCCGACGCTTCCTTCTACCTCCGCAACGCCGCGCTCATGACGCTGCCCTTCCTCGTCGCCTTCCTCGCCTCGAGGCGGAGCCTGCCGCGCCAGGTCATCGCCTGGCTGGCGGTGCCGTTCGTCGCGGCGGCGATTCTCGTCAACGTGTACCCCCTCGACCAGGGCGGCGACACCGAAGCGCTCATCGCCATCCACCTGCCGATAGTCCTCTGGCTCGTCGCAGGGGTCGCCTACCTGGGCGGCGCCTGGCGGTCCGACGCGCCCCGCATGGACTTCGTGCGCTTCACCGGCGAGTGGTTCATCTACTACGCGCTCATCGCGCTCGGCGGCAGCGTGCTCACCGCCATGATGCTCGGCATCTTCGAAGCCATCGACATCGATATGGAGCCGTTCGTTTCCGCCTGGGTGCTGCCCTGCGGCGCTGTCGGCGCGATCGTCATCGTCGCCTGGCTGGTCGAAGCGAAGCAGAGCGTCATCGAAAACATGGCGCCCGTGCTCACCGCCGTCTTCAGCCCGCTCTTCGCGGTCATGCTCGTCGCTGCGATCGTTGGCATGGCTGTCACCGGCAACGTCATCGACGCCGACCGCGACGTCCTCATCGTGCTCGACCTGCTGCTGGCTCTCGTCGTGGGGCTCGTCCTCTACTCCTTCTCCGCCCGCGATTCCCGCGCCACGCCCGGCCTGATGGACGGCGTGCACATGGTGCTCGTCGTGAGCGCCCTGGTGATCGACGTGCTGGCGCTCGCGGCCATCCTCAGCCGCATCAACGATTTCGGCTGGACCCCGAACCGGACCGCGGGCCTCGGCTTCAACGTCGTCCTGCTCGCGAACCTGCTCTGGTCGGCGTGGCTGCTCTTCGGGTTCCTGCGCCGCAGGCGGCCCTTCACGGACCTCGAACGCTGGCAGACCGCCTACATCCCGGTCTATGGCGCCTGGGCGGCCGTCGTCGTCATCGCGTTCCCGCCGCTCTTCGGGTTCGACTAGGCACGAAGCGCGCTTCGCCCCACCGCCGGCCGCCGGTATCATGCCTGCATCCCGCCGGCCCCGAGCGTACCCCATGCCCGACGAACTGGTCCTCACCGACGACGGCAACCGCGCCCTGCAGGAAGCACAGAACTTCTGCTGGCGCTCGAACACGGCCATCGTCTCGGCGGAGCACCTGCTCGCCGGGGCACTGCTGGTCCTCGCGTCTGCCGGCTACCCGGGCCTCCCCTCGAAGGAAGAGCTCGAATCCGCGCTCATGCTCGCCCAGGGCGCCGGCGACGAAACCCTGAGCAGCCAGGTGATGTTCGGCTCGGCCGCCCGCGACGCCATCAACGCCACCGCCCGCGCCGTCCGCGAGGCAGGCGGTACCCGCATCGACGCCCGGCTCATCGCCGCCGGGGCGATTGAATCGGGCGAAGTGAACCCGATGTTCTACGGGTCGCTCGGCGTCGCGAAGTCGCAACTGCTCGACGCGCTCTCGCCGCCGGCCGCCTGAGCGTCGCCGTCCTCCCCACTCTCTCCGCGAGGGACCGCCAGGAACGCGAGGCACGGCAGCGCCACCAGTTCGCCCAGGACGGCGCCGGCCACTCCCGCGTACCAGGTGGCCGCAGCCTTCGAAAGCGGCTCGTGCAGGTTCGGGTCCGGTTCGTAGAGCAGCGCCACGGCCGCCGCCAGCACGCCCGGCAGGACGACGAGCGCCGCCCCCAGCCCCGACGCGACCACCAACTGCCGCCGCATCGCGAACACCACGACTTCGACCCACGCGAGCGGATAGACGAACGCCGCCAGCAGCAACAGGATCATTACCCGCGATGCTAGCTGTCATTGACTTTTCGTTCCGGTACCACGGGGGAGGCCGTACTATTACGAGCTATGGAACCCCGTATTCAATACACCGCCACATCCGATGGGGTTAGCATCGCGTACTGGGTGATGGGCGACGGCATGCCGTTCATCCATATGCCGCCCATCCCCTGGAGCCACCTCCAGCTCGAATGGGAGGACCCGGCCTACCGGCGCTGGTTCGAACGTCTCGCCCTCAATACGCGCCTCGTCTGCTACGATTCCCGGGGTTCCGGCCTCTCCGACCGCACGGCCGCCGCCACCGACATGGAGCCCTACCTCCGCGACGTCGATGCGGTCGCCGACCGCCTCGGCTTCGAGAAGTTCGCACTCATGGGCGTTTCGCCTTCGGGCCCGATGGCGATCGCCTACGCCGCCACTCGCCCCGAGCGCGTCACTTACCTCGTGCTCTGGTGCAGCGGCGCCGATGCCCAGACGATGGAGACGCCCGAGACGCTGGCCCTCCATCAGCTCGCGCGGGCGAACTGGGAGCTCTTCACCGAAACCATGGCCCACGCGATGGTCGCCGGCTGGGCGGCGCCCGAACAGGCCCGCGCTTTCGCCCGCGTCATGCGCGCCGCCGTCGACCAGGAGGTGGCCGGCGAGTTTTACGACAGCCCTTGCGGCAAGGCGCTCCACCTTCTGCCCGAAGTCAAGGCGCCCACGCTCATCCTCCATCGCCGCGAAGCCAAGTTCCCGCCAATCTCCGCGGTTCGACAGGTCGCCATCGGTATCCGCGAGGCCGAGCTCGTCCTGCTCGAAGGCGGGTCCATCCTGCCCTTCGTCGGCGACACCGATTCGGTGCACCACGCCATCGAGCGCTTCCTCGGCCTGCCCATCTCCCCGGGCGACGACCAGCCGAACGCGTTTGCGAACCTCGGCGGCCTTCGCACCATCCTGTTCACCGACCTCGAAGCGCACACCGCCATGATGTCTCGCCTCGGGGACCAGCGCGGCCGCGAGGTGCTCCGCGACCACGAGCGCATCACCCGCCAGGCCCTCCGCGATCACGGTGGCGCCGAGGTCAAGACTATGGGCGATGGCTTCATGGCCAGCTTCACCTCCGCCCAGCGCGCGCTCGATTGCGCCATCGCCCTGCAGCACGCCTTCGCCGAACATAACGCCCGGAACCCGGATGCACCGCTCCACGTCCGCGTCGGGATCAACGCCGGCGAGCCCATCGCCGAGGCCGACGACCTCTTCGGAAGCGCCGTCATCACCGCCTCGCGCATCGCCGCGCAGGCTGTCGGCGGCGAAGTGCTGGTCGCGAACGTCGTGCGCGAGCTGGTTGCCGGCAAGGGCTACCTCTTCGCTGAGCGGGGCGAAACGGTCCTTCGCGGCTTCGAAGATTCCGTTCGCCTCTACGAGCTTCGCTGGCACCCCTGAGCGTCCCGCACGTGTGTGAAGGATCTACTTGTGGGCCGTTCCCGGCGCTCCTACAATCCGCCGAACGTGCTACGCAGTAAAGGAGCCCCCAATGAGCGCCACCACCGACGCACTCGCGCGCGTCCCGTTGTTTCGCGACCTGAACAAACGCCAGCTTGAGCGCATCGAAAAGTTCGCCCGCCCCCGCAGCTTCGAGGCCGGCGACACCATCTTCAGCGAAGGCGAAGAGGGCGTCGGCTTCTTCCTCATCACCAGGGGCAAGGTCGAAGCGACCCGCGGCGGAACCACCCTCGCCACACTCGGCGCCGGCGACTTCTTCGGCGAAATGGCGCTGATCGATGGCTTCCGCCGCAGCGCCACCGTGAAGGCCGCCGAGCCCACCGAGTGCCTCGCC
>JBLNCO010000135.1:0-4006 GCA_050260715.1 Hyphomicrobiales bacterium
ATGGCAGCTCCGCCCATGTAGTTCGATGGCAACAGGAGGTCGACGCCGAAGGGCTTGTCCGTCAACGACCGCACGCGCGCGATCTCCTCGCGCAGCTTTTCGGCGCTGTAGCCGGCGCCCCCGATGACGCCGAGGCCGCCCGCGTTCGAAACCGCCGCCGCGAGGTCGGCCGTCGCCGCGGGCGCCGAACCGCCGCCAACCGGGCCCATGCCGGCGGAAATCACCGGGTATTCGATGCCGAGCAGGTCGCAGAGGGGGGTGCGCAGGACAGGTCGCGCCATGGCCGTATCTCCTCGTGGTGGTATGTGGCGCGAGTATACGTGCTTCGCCCGCGCCCGGCAGTTCGCGGCCCTCGGGGCCACGGTTCAGGTAGAGGTTTTCGGGACGTTCGTGTGATGCACGGTCCATCGGCTCAGCGGTTCCGGCAGGGGCGAGGGACTACGGTGGTCGCTCATCACTCGAAAAGGAGTCGCGTTATGGCCAACCAGGAACAGCAGTATCACTGCGACCAGTGCAACAGGGATTTCGATTCGCGCCAGCAACTCGAACAGCACAACGAGCAGATGCACAAGCGCTAGCCCACCGCGGCTTCGGCCGCACTTCCCCGGCCCCGGCTCGTGTGACGGATTTCGCCATGCGACCCGGGGTCTTCTGCTGTCCGCGCCGTGCTTCCTGCGCTGGTCGAATGCGCCCCGGGAGCAGCAGCCAGCGGCCGCCGGGAAGATCCGCGAGTGCAATCCGCGGCTCTGTAAATCCCCTTCCCATATACATGTAGAATCGCGCGCGTGAACAGACCGTTCGCATTGATTACGTTTCTATCGCGTGGCACCATGCCCTCGGTGGCGACAGCCCGCATGGGACTGGAGACAACGTGACGTTTCCCGCAGACCAGGACGACCTTTCGGCCGTCTGCCCCTATCTCGGGCTGGCCGACGACGCAGATTCACACGCCACCTACGCGACGGAAGCGCATCGCTGTTATCGGCTCGAAAATCCCACCCGCATCGCCACCGGCCACCAGGAGGCGTACTGCCTCGGCGCGAACCACCTGACCTGCCCCGTCTACCGCGGCGAAGGGATCGGCGCGACGACTCGCGCGGCCGCGGGCGCCCCGCCACCACCCCCGAGCGCCCCTCGCCAGGATCGCCCGCCGCGCGGGCGCCAGCCCCGCGAGCGGAGCGGCGCTGCCTTCGGCGGGTCCGTTCCGGGTCCCGCCGGCCAGGGGCGCTCGCCCGCCCTCGAGCGCAAGCGGCCCGCCGGCACGCTCGGCCCGCGGCCGCGCCCGGGCGGCATCAGCATGCCGGTCGCGACCATCGGGCTCTTTGCCCTCGCGATCGTCGTGCTCGGGCTCGCTTTCCTTATTAGCAACGCCGTCGGCGGCGGCGATGACGACGACCTCTCGCAGGCCGAGCTCAGCGGCACCCAGCTCGCCCAGCGCAGCGCCACCGGTGCGGCCGCCGCCGGGACCCAGACCCAGGTCCCGGGTACGCAGACCAATAACCAGACGCCCGGCGCCGGCGCGACGACCCCCGCGGGCAACACCACGCCTGGCGGCAACGGTGGCGGCGGAGGCGAAGGCACCTACACGGTCGTGGCCGGCGATTCCTGCGGCGCCATCGCCACCAAGACCGGCGTTACGGTCGAGCGGCTCATGGAGCTGAACCCCGACATCAACGCCGAGTGCACCAACCTCGCCATCGGCGACGTGCTCAAGCTCCGCTAGCCACCTCCCCGTTCCCGATAGGTCCGTTCCCGTTCCGGGCGCTCCTTCGGTGGCCGTGTAACGAAAATTTCGTTACACTCGGGCCCGTGAGCCAGGATCTCAACGCGGCCGAACGGATCATCCAGCGCTTCGGGGGCCAGAGCGCCCTCGCTTCGCTGCTTGGCCGCCGCCAGAGCACGGTTCAACACTGGGCGAAAACCGGGCGCATCCCCAGCCAATGGCACGGGCCGCTCATGGCGCTCGCCCGCTCTCGAGGGATCATCTTGGAACCGAAGGACTTCACCGCTTCGCCCCCACGCCCGGTCGCGCCCGCAACCGGCAAGCTCGGCGTGCTGCTCGTCGGCCTCGGCGCCGTCGCCACCACCTTCATCGCCGGCGTCGAAAACACCCGCCGGGGCACCGGCAAGCCGTTTGGCTCGCTCACCCAGATGGGCACCATCCGCCTCGGCAAGCGTACCGAAAACCGCAGCCCCCTCATCAAGGATTTCGTGCCGCTCGCGAACCTCGACGACCTCGTCTTCGGCGCCTGGGACCCCTTTCCCGATAACGCCTACGAGGCGGCCCTCAAGGCCGGCGTCCTCGACCGCCACGAACACCTCGACCCCATCAAGGGCTTCCTTCAGTCCGTGCAGCCCATGCCTGCCGTCTTCGACCAGCACTACGTGAAGCGCCTCGAGGGCACGCACGTGAAGCAGGGCGCGAACAAGCTCGCGCTCGCCGAGGCTATCCGCCAGGACATCCGCGACTTCAAGGCGAAGAACGGCTGCGACCGCCTCGTGATGGTGTGGTGCGCTTCGACCGAGATCTTCATGCGCGAAAGCCCGGTCCATCAAAACCTGGAGGACTTCGAGGCGGCGATGGAAGCGAACGACGAAACCATCGCGCCCTCCATGCTCTACGGCTACGCCGCCATCATGGAGAACGTCCCCTTCGCGAACGGCGCCCCGAACCTCACCGTCGATATCCCCGCCCTGGTGAAGCTCGCCAGCGACCGCGGCGTGCCGATCGGCGGCAAGGACTTCAAGACCGGCCAGACCCTGATGAAGACCGTCATTTCGCCCATGCTCAAGGCGCGCATGCTGGGCGTCTCCGGCTGGTATTCGACCAACATCCTCGGCAACCGCGACGGCGAAGTGCTCGACGACCCCGACAGCTTCAAGACAAAGGAAGAATCGAAGCTGGGCGTTCTCGAATACATCCTCCAGCCGGATATGTATCCCGAGCTCTACGGCGACATCTACCACAAGGTCCGCATCAACTACTACCCGCCGCGCGGCGACGCCAAGGAAGGCTGGGACAACATCGACATCTTCGGGTGGATGGGCTACCCGATGCAGATCAAGATCGACTTCCTCTGCCGCGACTCCATCCTTGCGGCGCCGCTGGTGCTCGACCTCGCGCTCTTCTTCGACCTCGCCCAGCGAGCGGGCATGAAGGGCATCCAGGAGTGGCTCTCGTTCTACTTCAAGAGCCCCCAGTTCGCGCCCGGCCTCTACCCCGAGCACGACCTCTTCATCCAGCAGACGAAGCTGAAGAACACGCTCCGCTACATGATGGGCGAAGAGCAGATCACCCACCTCGGAATGGAGTACTACGAAGTCGACGGCGACTAACGCGGACGAGCGCCGGCGGAGAGCGGCCGCCGGCTCACAGGCGGCATCCCGTGTCCTCCGGCGCCGTTCGGGCGGCCGGAACAGGCCCGCGTACGTAACCGGGTGGCAACCGCGCGGCCAACGCCAGACTATCTCCGCCTAACTCACTCGCGTATAACGAAGCCGAGTACTCGCGGAGGCTACGTTCGTGACCACGACTCCGGCCGACTATCCCGTCTCCTTCGACGTCGACTATCCAGAGCAGCTCGACCGGCTCACGACCGCCTTTCGGATCATCCTGGGCATCCCCATCTTCATCGTCATCGCCCTCCTCTCCGGCCCTGTGTCCAACAACTGGGATTTCGGGCGCGGCGACGACGCCCGGACGATCGCGCTCGGCGGCGCGGGCATCCTGTTCCTGCCGACGCTGCTCATGCTGCTCTTTCGCCGCAAGTACCCCGGCTGGTGGTTCGGCTGGAACCTGCAGCTGACCCGTTTGGCGCCCGCGTCGGTGCCTACGTCGCACTCCTGCGAGACGAGTATCCCTCCACGGACGAAGAGCAGGCGGTCCACCTGCAGATCGAACGTCCCGATGCCGAACAGCTGAACCGCTGGCTCCCCCTCGTGAAGTGGTTGCTCGCCATCCCCCACTACATCGTGCTGTTCTTCCTCGCGATCGCCACGGTCGTGG
>JBLNCO010000136.1:0-9877 GCA_050260715.1 Hyphomicrobiales bacterium
CGGAAGGCGCTCCTCGCCGGGGCGTTCGAGCACCGGGCGTACGCGGCTGCCGTAGGCGCGCGCCACCTGCTCGCGGATTTCGTCGTTCGTCGCCATGAGCGTCCTCCTGGGTGCCATCGGAAAAATACGATGAGCTGGAATATCGAAAAATTACGATGGAGCCGGTCGGCGGTCAAGAGGCTGGCGCACGTTCCATCGAATTTTTACGATAATCGGGACAGGTTCTCCCCTCATGAAAACCATCGAAGGACTTACCGCCGAAGAAGAACGCGCTGCCGAGATTTTCCGCGCGCTCGGGAACCCCGCCCGCATCCGCATCGTCACCGAGCTCGCGCGCCGCGACGCCTGCGTCACCAGCGACTTCGTGGACCTGCTGCCGCTCGCCCAATCGACGGTCTCGCAGCACCTGAAGGTGCTCAAGGACGCCGGCATCATCCGCGGGCGGATCGAGGATGACGCCTGCTACTGCCTCGATCCCGACGCCATCCACTGGCTCGTCCGGTTCTGTCAGCAGGTCTGCTGCCCACCCGGCGACTGCGAAACCCCGGGCTGCAACCCGGCATAAGCGAAGCGCCACCTCGTCATCCCCGCCGAAATTCGGCAGACCATAACGTCGCCGGACTGTATCCAGAAAGGGTGCCAAACCGCCTGACCACCACCCGCTTACGCATCGGCGCGGAGGTCTTTGCCCGTAACCGTGACTACCTGGGCGTCCTCAGCGCACGCTCGCCGAGTTACTTCGAAGTCACGCACCCCCAGCTCGGCTCGTTCTGGCTCCACGCGGAATGCGTGCTCAAGTTCGACCCCTCCCAGGTCGTGCTGACCATCCTTCCTGGCGAGCTCCACGGGTACCGCCGCGCCCGCCCGGGCGAGGACGAAGAGGTGCTCCCGCCCGACGTTTGACTTACTGGCCCGGCGGCAGGTCGTCCGGCACATGGACGATGGAGCCCACGCCCAGGCCGTGCCGTTCCCACCAGCCCTGGTTCAGTTCGAGCACCATGGAGTACGGCTGCTGCGGCGTGAGGATCGTCTCGTCGAGCGGCGTGCCCTTCCGGATTTCGAGCACGGTGCCATCCGCCGCCAGGTAGGCGATATCGAGCGGGAGGTAGGTGTTCCGCATGTAGAACCCGGACCGCGATTCGCGCGGGAACAGGAACAGCATCCCCGCGTCCTCCGGGAGGATCTGCCGGAACATCAGGCCCTTCTGCCGCTGCTGAGACGTGACCGCCAACTCCACCGTCAGGTCCTCGTGGTGCCCGTTCCCTTCGACCGAAATGGGTGCCGTGGGCAGTTCGGGCAGGTACCGGTCGTCTGCGTCGGCGGCGCCGTCGCAGGCGAGGAACGCGAAGAAGACGACGAACGGAAGCAGGACACCAGCCATCGAGCGAAACCTCACGCGGCGTAGCCTAACAGGTACCGCCGGTCGGGCCCGGTAATGGCTACGGCGTCGGCAGGAACAGCTGGTACTTGCCGGCCGTCTGCGACCCGCCGACGAGCGGCGCGTCGATGGTCACGGTCATCGGCCCCGTCGTCGCCCCCACGCTGTTCGTGAGCACCCCGACGAGCGTCACGTTGCGACCCTGCCCGCTGGAAATCACGACCTCCGCCCGGCCACCGAGCGTGGCGAGCGGCGAGAAGGTTTGCCCCGCGGCCGCGATCGACGCCGTCTTCAGGTTCACCTGGCCGAAGTCACGGCCGCTATTTGTGATCCAGAGGTCGATGAGCACGGCGTGCGTCGCCCCGGCGTTCTCCGCCTTCAGGATCGAACCCGCGAGCGCCACCGCTTCGCGCCCGCCCGTCGCCATGAGGATGCAGCGGAAGTACTCGATCGGGTACACCGCCGCCTTCTGCGCTCGCACCGACACCCCCGACAGCTTCTGTTCGACGCCAAGGTCGACCGCCGTCTCCTGGAGCGAGCCGCACTGCGTGGTGTCGCGCGTGTAGTCGGGTTCGTCATCGGCCGTCGCGGTGGCCGTCGCGGAGGCGGAGGCGGAGGCGGTGCTGCGTGCGCCGGCCACTTCGCTCGTCGCGGTGCCGGTCGCGCTCGCGGTGGCGGTCACCTGCGGCGATGGGCTCGGGCTCGGTGTCAACGAAGGCGAAGGGCTCGGCGAGGCTACGTCGGCGCCGGGGGTTATCCCTACCTCGGTGTCCGCTTCGGCCGGCGCGCCGCCGCCCGGCTGCACGCCGAACGCGACCCCGAGGATGCCCGCCACCACTACCAGCGGCAGCAGGAACTGCGGCTTGCGGAAGAGCTGCGCGGCGAGCTGCGCAAACGGGGACGCCGGGGCCGGTGTGGGACGCTGCTGCACGAAGCCCAGCGTCGCCGCTCCCTCGCCCGCGCTCCATCGGCGAATCCCCCAACCGCCCCGCCCGGCGCCACCGATGGGCCGGCTCTGAACCGGGCCTTACAGCAGCGGCCAGCGCGCGCTCGCTTCGTAGCTGTGCGCGATGGCGTGGTGGATCCAGATTTGCGCCACGATCTCCGCCTTCGGCATTTCGTAGCCGCCGAGCGTGACGACCTTCTGCAGGTCCGCTTCGTCGAGCGACTCCACGAACGCCGCCGACTGGTTGTGCCCGGCGATGATCGTCTGCACGATCTCGTCCCGCGACTTCCCGGCCATCCCGGCGATGGCGTTGGCGTTGCCCGCAGCCGCCGCGTCCACGCTGTAGCCGTTCAGGAGGCCGGTATCGAGCATCGGGTAAACCGCGGCCAGCCCGCCCGCCGTGGCGGCGACGTGCGCGAAGGCGTCGCGGCTGGTCCACTGGTGCGCCAGCTGGTGGTCCCAGTCCTTGCAATAGCGCGCGGCGGCGGCCGCCCGCTGGCCGGCGAAGCGTATTCCGTCGGCAAGCTCCTGCTTCGAAATGCTCACGTTTTCCCCCGTTGCTGGTTCGTGCGCGGCCGCGGCTCAGGCCACCATGCGCCGCGTGATTTCGTACATGAGCTCCACGCCCATGTTCAGGTTGTCGATGGTCAGGAATTCGTTGTTCCCGTGGAACCCGGCGCGCTCAGCCGAGCTCAGGAGGCACGGGATGAACCCGTACGCCGGGATGCCCCGCTCTCGCAGGAACCGGTTATCGGTCCCGCCGACGGTCATCGACGGAACGACGACCGCGTCCTCCATCGCCTCGTGGAGCACCGCCTGGATGGTCCGGAAGAGCTCGGTGTCCCACTCGACGGCCACCGGCTCGCCCTGGTCCGGCGAGACGATCTCGATGGTGATGCGGTCGTCGTCCACGTACTCCCGGACCTGGCGCAGCCAGTCTTGCTTCGACTGCCCGGGCAACAGGCGGCAGTCGATGACCGCCTCGCTCTTCGCCGGGATGACGTTCGCCTTGATGCCGCTGTGGAGCATCGTGACGTTGAGCGTGTTCATGAACATCGCCATCATCTCGGGCCGCCGGCGGATGCGCTCCTCGACCTCGGCGCGCTGCTCCAGTGGCGGCATAAGGCCCGCATCGGCCAGCCGCTGGAGGTACGCCGTCGTTTCGGGCGTGTACGTGAATCCGCGGTCCCAGTCGGCCAGGCGGATGAGCGCGCGCATCAGGTGTACAGCCGAGTTGTCGGCATGCGGGCGGCTGCCATGGCCCGGCGTGCCCACCGCGGTCAGCCGCAGCCAGCAGATGTCCTTCTCGTTCGTGGCGATCGAAAAGATTTTGCGGTCGATCGACCCGAACCGGTCCGCGCCGCCGCCGCCTTCGCTCAGTTCGAACTCCACGTCTACCACGTCGGGCCGGTGCTTGCAGAGCCACTCCATGCCGTATTCGCTGCCCGCTTCTTCGTCGGGCACCGCGCAGAACACGAGGTCGCGCTTCAGGGCGGCGCCGGTGCGCTTGAGCAACAGGAAGGCCATGAGCTGCATCACGCCGCAGCCCTTCATGTCCACCGCCCCGCGCCCGTACACCCTGCCGTCCTTCACCACCCCTTCGAACGCGGGCACATCCCAGTACTGCGCTTCGACCGGCACGACATCGGTGTGGTTGCAGAGCATCAGCGGGCGCTTCGAGCCGTCGCCGGGCAGCCGCGCGACCAGCACTTCCCGGTTCGGCGCGGTCTCGATGTACTCGCAGGCGATGCCCTCGCGTTCGATGAGCGACCCGAGGAAGCGCGCGGCCGGCTTTTCGTTGCCCGGTGGGTTCGAGGTGTCGATCTGCAGGTAGCGCACGAAGATGTCGAGCGCCTCGTCGTAGATGGGCTTCCAGTCCATGTCGCCGCCGGGTTCGAAGGGCTCCCGCGAAGGGGCGCCACGCATCGTGGGCCAAGCTGCCCGAGCGCGCAATCGCCCCTCAGGAGAACGCGATGATGAGCGTGCCGATGGTAATGAGGACTGTCCCTCCCGCGATCGGCCACGTCAGCTCCTCGCCGAGGAACACAGCGGCGAAGATGACCGTGAGCACCAGCGAGAACTTGTCGACCGGCGCCACCTGCGAGGCATTGCCGATCTGCAGCGCGCGAAAGTAGAAGAGCCACGAGAGGCCGGTCGCGATGCCCGAAAGCACGAGGAACGTGAGCGAGTAGTTCGAAATGCTCCGGAGCTCCTTGTGGCTCCCTTCGATGAACACGATGCCCCACGCGAACCCGAGCGCGACCACCGTGCGGATGGCCGTCGCGAGGTTCGAATTGACGTCCTTCACGCCGACCTTCGCGAGGATGGCCGTGGCCGCGGCGAACACCGCAGCGAGCGAAGCAGCGACGAACCAGCTCACGCCGGGACTATACCGCCCCTACGGGCCGGCAGTCGTCAGGCGCCCGCGCCCGGCTCGCCCGCCTGGTGCCGGCCGATCCCGCGGCGGAGCACCACGGCGACAGCCGCACCCGCGGCCACCACGCCCAGGCCCGCCGCGATTGCCTGCGCGTCGAGCTGCGTCAGCATGACCACCGTCGACGCGAACCCGAGCACCGGGAGCACCGGCACGCGGCCGATCGCGAACGGGACACGGAAGGGGCGCTCCCGGTCGGGTTCGCGGACGCGGAGGACCACGACCGCGGCGTTCACGGCCAGGAACACCAGGTACACGGCGAAGTCAGTCACGGAGGCGATGCGCGAAAGGCCTCCGACGAGTACGAACGCCGCACCCACCGCCGCGCACGCCACCAACGCCATCAGCGGCACGGCACGCTTCTCCGTGAGGCGCGCCAGGCGTTCCGGGAGCGCGCGCGAACGCGCCATCCCGTAGGTGAGCCGCGACGACGCGGTAAGCATGAGCAGCGTCGTGTTTGCGGTGGTGGCCATGGCGATGAACGCCACGACGTCGGTGCTTCGTCCCCCCAGGCGGTCGCCCATCACATCGGCGAGTGGGCGCGGCGATGCCCCGAGCGCCTCGGCCCCGAGCACGCTCACCGCGGAAACCGCCACCATGATGTAGAGCGCCGTCGAGATCGCCAGTGCGGCCAGCAGCGCCCGCGGCACGGTGCGCGACGGGTCGCGCGTCTCTTCCGAGAGGGTGATGACCTCATCGAAGCCAATGAAGGCGAAGAACACGAGCGCCGCCGCACCGAGGATGTTGCCCGCGCCGCTGTCGGGCGCGAGGTTCACGTCGCCGATGTGCGGCACGCCAATCGCGATCACCAGCAGCAGACCGCCAACCTGCACGAGGACGAGCAGCATCGTCAGCCGACCCGACTGTTTGATGCCCGTTGCGGCCACAAGCAGTGCTGCCCCGAGGATCCCCAGCCCGCCCACCGTCGCGGGGACATCCACGAACTGGTTCAGATAGCGCGCGAACCCCAGCGCAACCGTCGCCGACCCGACGGTCAGGCCGGCCACCATCACCCATCCCACGAGGAAGGCGACCCACTCGGGGAAGGCGTGCCGCGTGTACTCGAACTCCGCCGAGGCCCTGGGGAAGAGCGCCGCCAGCTCGCAGTAGCTGAGCCCGGTCAGTGCGCTCAGCACCGCCGCCAGCACGAACGACAGCCAGACGCCCGCGCCCGCATCGGCCGTTGCCTCGCCGATGAGCACCCAGATCCCGGCGCCAACGATGATGCCGACCCCGCTCGCGGTCACTTCCCAGAAGCCGAGCTCGCGCCGAAGCGCGGTCTCGCCCCGCGGCGCGGTTTCTCCGCTCCCGGTGACGGCGGCTCGGGCTGTCATGGGTCCACCCTACCGGGCCGCGGGCCCGCTTTCGCCCGCCGACCGGGCCCGAACTGCCACCCCAACCGGCGCCGCCTTCCCGGACACACGGCCGCGCGTGCCAACGCACGCGGGACTTCCCGCGTTGACGCCGTTGCCCCGCGCGCCGCACGATTTTCCTCCGCGACGCTTCGCGCAGTGGCCGCCATTGTCCGCCGACGGTTCCGGAGACCAACGCCACGACCCCTTCTCGGCGCTGCGCCAACCGAACTTCCTCGCCTACGCGGTGAGCCGGCTCTGTTCGAGCGTGGCGATGACCATGCTCCAGGCCGCCATCGCCTGGCAGGTCTACGACATAACCGACTCGAAGCTCCAGCTCGGCGTCCTCGGCCTGGTCCAGTTCGTCCCCTCGCTGATGACGACGCTCGTTGCGGGCGCCGTAGCCGATAGCTTCGATCGCCGCCGGCTCGTGATGGCCGCCCAGTGCGGCTCGCTGCTCGCCGTCCTCGGACTGTGCTTCGCGAGTGCCTCGGGCGACCCGCGGCTGGCCGTGCTCTACGGTCTCGTGCTTTGCGTTGGTGTCGCTTCTGCGTTCGAACAGCCGGCCCGCCAGGCGCTCCTGCCGGCCGTCGTCACGCCCGAGACGTTCCCACACGCCATCACCACCGCCACCACCATCCAGCAGTTCGGCTTCGTGAGCGGTTACGGCCTGGGCGGCGGGCTCATCGGGCTGGCCAGCCCGGCGTTCGCCTACGGCGTCTACGTGGGCCTCGCCGCCGGGTCGCTCGCCGCCCTCGCGGTCCTCCGGCCCCGCCCTGCCGACCTCCCCCGCAAGGCTGTGAGCGTCGCCGCGATCCGCGAGGGCGTGCATTTCGTCTGGACGCGCCAGGTGCTGCTCGGCTGCATGACGCTCGACATGTTCGCGGTGATTTTCGGCGGCGCGACCGCCCTCCTGCCCGTGTTCGCCGAAGACATCCTCCACGTGGGTGCGTTCGGCTACGGCGTGCTCTACGCCTCACTCGATATCGGCGCGCTCCTGATGTCCGTGGCGCTCGTCGCCCTGCCGCCCATCGAACGGACCGGGCGGGCGCTCCTGCTGGCCGTCCTCGTCTACGGCATCGCGACCATCGCCTTCGGCCTGTCGCGGTCGTACCCGCTCTCGCTCGCGGTCTACATGCTCATCGGCGCCGCCGACCAGGTCAGCGTCGTCGCCCGCCAACAGACCATCCAGCTCGCCACGCCCGATGACCTCCGCGGCCGCGTCAGCTCCGTGAACAGCCTCTTCATCGGCGCTTCGAACCGGCTCGGGGCGGTCGAATCCGGGTTCGTGGCGGCGGCCACCAGCGCGACGTTCGCCGTCGTCAGCGGCGGCATCGGTACGCTCGGCGTCGTCGCGCTTGTCGCCGCGAAGATGCCGGAGCTCCGGAAGTACCGCATCCGCGGCGTCCTCGCCGAGGTCGCCGAAGCCCCCGCCCTCGCCGCTGCGGCCGAAGAGCAGGCCGCGGCCGGCGGCAGCGGCGCCTAGCCCGCGCCGAAAATCGTCAATCGACAATCGTCAATCGTCAATCTCTAGTACCGCCCGCCCAGCTTCGAATGGTCCCAGCTGTAGATGTCCACCGGCCTGATGCGCACGGTCACGCGCTTCCGGGCCATCGGCAGCACCGCCTCGGGCGTCTCCGTGGGAATCGGCATCCCCTGGTACTTGTGCCCCACCAGCGACATGATCCGCGACGTCGTCTCCACGTCCTCGCTGATCTCCGCTTCGCCTTCTATCACCAGGCCCTTGAGCTCGCTGTACGCCTTCCCCGCCTCGAGCATCGCGGTGATCTTCGGGTTCCGCCTCAGGTTCAGGATCTTCTGGCTCTTGCCGAAGGTCGTGAACGTCACGAGCCCGTCGTCGACCACGTACCACATGGCCACCAGGTGGGGGTACCCCTTCGGGCCAATCGAGGCGACCTGCAACGTCCAGCCATCGCGCAGGAAGGCCTCGCGTTCTTCGTCGGTCATGGCGATATCGGCGCGGCGGCTCGGCATAGGGATTCCCTCAGCAGGTAAGATGCCCTAAGCCTACAGGCCCCTCCTCCGAAGGGGCCACCGGGGAGGTTCCATCGTGAGCGATCCCGTACTGCGCGACGAATACGGTTACCACCATGGCGAACGCGAAATGCAGCAGCGCTTCGATAGCGCGCGTCTCGCCGATCGCCTCGCCGAGGTAACCAAACACGCCTTCATTTCCGATTCCGACCGCCGCTTCATCGAATCCCGCGACCACTTCTTCCTCGCGACGGCCGACGAAGGCGGCAACCTCGACTGCTCCTACAAGGGCGGCGACCCCGGCTTCGTGCGGGTCATCGACGATGAGACGCTCGCGTTCCCGAACTACGACGGCAACGGCACCTTCATGAGCACGGGCAACATCCTCACGCACCCGAAGGTCGGCATGCTCTTCATCGACTGGGAACACCAGTGGCGCATCCGCCTGAACGGCACCGCGAGCATCGACTTCAACGACCCGTTGATGAAGGAGTTCCCGGAAGCGCAGTTCATCGTCCGAGTGCGCGCCGAAGAAGTGTTCCCGAACTGCCCGCGCTACATCCACAAGATGCAGCTCGTCGAGCGCTCGGCGTTCGTCCCGCGGGCCGATTGCCAGACGCCCGAGCCGGAGTGGAAGGACCACTTCGAAGACGTGTTGCCCGCCGAGCAGCAGTCCCGCCGCGCCGCCCGCCGCAAGGCTGGCGCCGGGTGAGCCAGCCGCTCGTCCCGCCGCCCGGCGAACCGGTCGACCTCGCGCAGTTCGACCCCGGGTTTACCGGCGGCCTGAAGAAGGGCGATGCCACCGACGACATCGAGGCCCTGCGAGTCCGGCTCAACGACCTGCAGGACCTGCTCTACGCGGCGAAGTCCCACGCCGTGCTCGTCGTTCTCCAGGGCATCGACACCGCTGGCAAGGATGGGACCATAAAGAGCGTGTTCGAAGCGGTCGGCCCGCTCGGCTGCTCCGTGGTCAGTTTCGGCGTGCCAACCGAAGAGGAGCTCGCGCACGACTATCTCTGGCGCTACCACCTGAACACGCCCCGGCGGGGCCGCATCACAATCTTCAACCGCTCGCACTACGAGGCCGTGCTGGTCGAACGGGTGAAACAGATCGTCCCGCCGGAGGTCTGGCAGCGCCGCTACGACGAGATCAACCGGTTCGAGGAGTACCTCACCGTGCAGGGCACCGTCATCCTCAAGTTCTTCCTGCACATTTCGAAGGACGAGCAGCGCGAGCGCCTCCAGGAGCGCATCGACAACCCCCGCAAGCACTGGAAGTTCCGCCGGGCCGACCTCGACGAGCGCCTGCTTTGGGACGACTACCAGGCCGCCTTCCAGGACATGCTGACGCGCTGCAACACGCCCTTCGCCCCGTGGCACATCGTCCCCGCCGACCACAAGTGGTACCGGGACGTCGTGGTGGCGCGAGCCATCATCGAGCGCCTCGAATCGCTCGACCTGAAGTACCCACCCGCCGAGGAGGGCATCACGGACCTGCGGGTGGTGTAGGCCGGCAGCCCGCCGCGAACAGCGGGCCGCCCGGCCGGTTCGGGAGCCTACTTCCCGGCGCGATAGTCGCGGTACGGACCGTCGCGCCAGTCGAGTGCACCCTTGAGCCCCACGCCCGACTCCATCGATTCGCGCATCTTGTCCTGCCAGGCGTACGCCTGCGCGGTGAACTGCCCGGCCGCGTCCATATCCGTCGAGCTCCGCACCGAGGAGTAGATGCCCATGTTTTCGTAGAAGCGGTTCATGTTGAGCTTGAGGATCGC
>JBLNCO010000137.1:0-3598 GCA_050260715.1 Hyphomicrobiales bacterium
ACGATGTGGTCGGGACGGTCGTACTGCCGCATCCACACCGCGCCGCGCATGTCGTTGTACTTCTTCTCGTAGAGCTGCTGGAAGCGCACCGAAAGGTCGGTGTCGTCCTCCAGGTCGTAGAGCTTCACGAGCGTCCCGAACAGGACGACCTCGTGATGCTGCTTCGGAACCAGGATCGCACTCTCCGGATCCGTCTGTGTGACGGCCGGGTGGATCCTGATGTAGCGCATTCGGTGCGTCCCAGTGCCCGCAGACGGGATCGGCGAGACGCGCAGCTCGTTGCCGAGGAAGTAGTAGTACATCGGCGTGCCGCCCGCGGTGAGCTGGAGGTTCAGACCCGCGTCCGCCTCCTGGAGGCGCAGCGGCTGGAGCTTGACGCCCGTCGACAGGTCGACGATGTCGAGCACGCTCTGGAAGTCCGTCGGGAGGTTCGAGGGCTTCGCATTCGTGCCGTCGAAGTTCAGGTCGAGCGACTGCTCCATGAACGGCCACGGCTCGCGTGACGTGATGTCGTAGAGCGTCGCGTTGATCTTCTCCAGCTTCCGGGTCGTGGTCGTGTCCGTGAACCCGTAGTCGCTCAGCGCGTCGAGGATGTCCTGGACGGTCATCGCCTAGAACTTCCGGTCGATGGAACTGAGGCCCTGGCTGTCGCTGTGTCCGATGCCGCGGATCGCGTCGGCGACCGGGTCGTAGTACATACCGTTGCCGAGCGGAATCAGGTTCGTACCGACGTTGCCGCTGGGCGCGGGCGCGTCCATGCCGGGGATCGGCGCATAGCTGGTGCCACTACCGTCCGGGTTCGGGTACGCCTGACAGGGCTGGAGCGTCGAGGGGTCGGGGCCGACGTAGGTGTAGCCGCCCTGACCGTCCGAGACGTAGCTCGGGTTCAGCGCCGGAGTGCCCTTGGGAGGCTCGCCGCCACCCTGTACGGCCGCCGTGGCCTCCAGCGAGGCGGGGGACTGCGAGTGGTCGGACGAATCCGGGATCGAGCCGAAGTCGAAACCACCGCCGCCGGGGCCGTAGACGCCGCCAAGGCGTCCGTCGGGCAGGTGTCCCTGGTTCGCGGCCGAGCGCGCCATCTGCGCGAGCTGGTCAGCGGTGAGGTTCGGGCGCTGAATGTGACCGCGCGTGCCGACCATCGAGTGCATGGCCGAGCCGCGGATGCGCATGCCAGGGCCGCCCGCGGCGTGCCCCGCGCCCGCCTGAGCAGCGGCAGCCGCTCCCGTGCGGAGCAGCGCCTTCATACGCTGCCGACGCATCACGTTCTGCGCGGCGGTCTGCGCGAGGGACTGGAGCTGAGCGCCCCGATGGGCAGGCCCCATCACGTTCAGCGTGCCGAAGAGAGCCATGAGGGAGCCTCCTCCTGAGAGCTAGGGAATGAAGATCTGGGTCTTGACGCCCGCGAACTTGCGGAAGCCGAAGTCGGCGTACTCCGCGGCCTCCTCGATGGCCTCGGCCGCCATCGCGCGCTT
Organism: Hyphomicrobiales bacterium; assembly: GCA_050260715.1. Lineage (GTDB taxonomy): Bacteria > Chloroflexota > Dehalococcoidia > Tepidiformales > Tepidiformaceae > JALOAP01. The sequence goes on from JBLNCO010000137.1 coordinate 1,473, forward strand.
CTCGCGCTGGATGCGCGCGTTCTCGCGCTGGATCTGATCGAGGATCTTGGTGCCGTGGCGGCGGGTGTCTGCGCGTTCGAGAGTCGCGCGAATCTCGTCGGGGTGAGGCAGCTCCTTGCCGAAGCCGATCACCGGGAACATCCGGTCGGGGCCGAGCTGGATGAACGCGACCCAGTCGCCCGTGATTTCGTGACGGGCGAGGATCAGGCGGTCGTCGTACTCCTCGACCGCGCGCTGCGCAGCCCGCATGTGGACGGGCACTGTCCCCTGGCCGGGGATCCAGAGCCGCTGCTCTACGTCGCGGATGCTCTTCAGAGCGTCAGAGGGCATGTGCCTCCTGGGGACGGTGGGACGAAGAAAGTGCCCGGCTGATTCGGCCGAGAAGGCCAGGCTCAGCCGGGCGGAAGCCTTAGAGGTGGAACGTCAGGTCGCTAGGACTAGAAGCCCGTCGCGTCCGTCAGGCCCGACATGATGAGGTGCGTGTTCCGGCGCGAGACACCGAGGTTGATGTAGCGCGCCAGCGCCGCCTGCCAGGCATCCTGATCGGTGACCCACCGAGTGGTGAGGCCGTCCTGATCGAGGAAGTGCCAGTCGCGGTTCGAGAAGATCTTGATGAACCGCTTGTCGAGCATGAAGATCGTCCCGAACGGAGCGAGACGGTCACCCACCAGGTCGTGACCAGCGACGCTCAGCGCCTCGTAGCCGCCAGCGAGCTTCGTCGGAGTGTCGACGTAGCGCACCTGCGACTGGAGGGCGTTGAACACCGCGCGCTGAATGCCGAGCGAGCCCAGCATCAGGTCGACGCGGCCACCGTTCACGCGCACCTGGTTGATGTTCTTCTGGATGTTGTCCAGCGAGACAGCGCCGCCAGACGTGTCGCGCAGGTTGTCCCAGAAGCCGTTGCCCGCGCCGCCCGAGTTGATCCCGCCGACCGTGAGGCCGGACGTGGAGGACACGAGCTTGCGGAGACCGTTGTCGATCTCCAGCACGTTGCCGCTGCCGTCGACGTTGCCCGACACGAACGCGAAGTGCGTGCCCGACGTGGTCGCGACAGCCGCGCCCGAGATGGTGACCGACGGGGTGCCGACGTTCACGTCCGTGATCGACCGCTGCGACGCAACGGCCTGGCCGTTCGCGGTCGTGCCGATGTCGATCACCTGGTTGATGTAGACGAAGCCCTTGCGGATGGGCTCCGAGGACGTGACGGTCAGGGTGTTCGCGGAGGCGTTCGTTGCGAACGCGGCGACCTGACCGGTGCCGTCACCGTAGACCTGGCGAGCCAGGTCGAGCGTGAGGTCGTTCCGGAGGTAGTCCAGCTCGGCCTTGAAGGCCTGGAGGAACGCGCCACGCGGATCCGCCGAAAGCTCCACGGCGGGGCCAGAGATCTGAGCCCGACCGTAGAGGTACTTCAGCGTGTAGACCGCGTTCGCGTACCCCTGGCCGACAGCCACCGGCAGCGTGCCGTACTCGCCACGCGCGCCGATGCCGCCCGAGCGGTTCTTGTGAACCGGGACGATTGCGCGCCGCCCGACCAGTTCCTCGTCGGAGGCATCCAGAAGCTGGAAGACGAGCACCTCGTTGTTGAGCTGCTCGACGACCGGCGGGATGTAGAACTCCTTCAGGATCGGGTCGAGGGACGACGCAAGAGAAGCGAAAGCCACTCTCGTACTCCCGTGGGGTTGCGATTGACAGACGAACCCCGCGGCGGATCGGGGGGACTAGCTACGAGCGCGGGATCGGAGGCAGGCGGCGCACGATTTCCATCGCGGCCTTGTGTGCCTCGTCCACGTCGGCGAACTTCTGCGGCCGGGTCACGCCAGGCACCGCAGCGGGTGCCGGGACGAGCGCCGGGTCAGAAGATGCCGCGCCCTTGCCGTTGAGGATCCGGGCGACGCTGTCGGACACGATCTCGTCGTAACGAGACGCGGCGTCCACGAGGCTGCCGCCGTAGAAGGCGCTCAGCTCGTAGACGGCATCGACATCCGTCTGCGTCCAGTCCGGGTGCGCTTCGCGGATCAGCGACTCCTGCCTGTTCATCTCTGCGACGAACGCGGCCTGGCGCATTTGCTCAGCGCGAGCCTCTGCCTCGGCCTGCGACTGCTGCTCGAAGCGAGCGAGTCGGGCCT
>JBLNCO010000138.1:0-12758 GCA_050260715.1 Hyphomicrobiales bacterium
CGATGGCGATGGTTGGGAGTGGCCCGGGGGCGTCGGGGCTGGCGATGGTCTCGCCGATGAGGATGTCGGGGATGCCCGTGACTGCGACGATGTCGCCCGCGCGGGCCTCGGTGAGTTCGACGCGGCCGAGCCCCTGGAACCCGAACACCTGCTGCACGCGGTGGGTGCTCGCCTGGCCGTCGTGGGTGTAGCGAACCACCGTGTCGCCCGGGTGGATCACGCCATCGTGGATGCGTCCGACGGCGGTCCGGCCGCGGTAGCTGTCGTACTGCAGCGTCGTGGCGAGCATGCGCAGCGGCGAGTCCTGGTCCGATTCCGGGCCGGGCACGTGTTCGAGGATGGCCTCGAAGAGCGGCTGCATGGTGCCGGACGTCGCGGTGGGAACATAAGAAGCGTAGCCGTCGCGGGCGTTGGCGTAGAGCGTCGGGAAATCGAGCTGCGAGTCCTGGGTCGCGAGGTCGAGGAAGAGGTCCTGCGTTTCGTTGACGACCTCGTCGATGCGCGCGTTCGGGCGGTCGATCTTGTTGACGACGACGATGGCGTGGAGGCCGAGCTCGAGCGCCTTGCGCAGCACGAACCGCGTCTGGGGCATCGGACCTTCGACCGAGTCGACGAGCAGGAGGACGCCATCAGCCATGTTGAGCACGCGTTCGACTTCGCCGCCGAAATCGGCGTGGCCGGGGGTGTCGATGATGTTGATGCACACGCCGCGGTAATCGACCGCAGCGTTCTTGGCCATGATCGTGATGCCCTTTTCGCGTTCGAGCGGGTTCGAATCGAGGATCAGGTTCCCGACGTGCTCGTTTTCGCGGAAGACGTTGGACTGCTTGAGGAGGGCGTCGACCAGCGTGGTTTTACCGTGGTCGACGTGGGCGATGATGGCGATGTTGCGCACGTCGGCGCGGCGGGAACTCATGGATCCATATTCGAGGAGAGATGGCGAACGGGCCATTCCGTTCTGTGAACGTGGGCGGCCAATGGCAGGTCGGGTTATGTGGCGGGGTTATCGCGGGCGCGAGCGGTTCCTAGAATGCGACGCGCCGGAGCGGCGGCGAAGGAGGGGACCCCAAGGGCTACGAGAACCTGGTGCTGGACATCGCGGGAAACGTCGCCACGGTGACGCTGAACCGGCCCGAACGGCTGAACGCGCTCAACCGTGGGCTGCAGCAGGACATCCTCGACGTCTGCGCCGAACTGAAGAACGACGACAACGTGCGGGCGGTGGTGATCACCGGCGCGGGCCGCGGCTTCTGCGCGGGCGCGGACCTCCTCGGCCCACGGCCGGCGGCGATCGAGCAGCCGCCCTGGCAGCAGATGATGGACGAGTACAGCTGGGTGGGCCGGCAGGCGTACGCGGTCTACCACATCGACAAGCCGACCATCGCGGCGGTGAACGGCGTTGCGGCGGGGGCCGGGATGTCCATCGCCCTCGCGTGCGACCTCCGTGTGGGCTGCGAGGCCACGCGGTTCAAGACGGTGTTCATCGAGCGGAACCTCGCGCCCGACTCCGGGATGTCGTACTTCTTGCCGCGGATCGTTGGCAGCGGGAACGCGCTGGACATGATCCTCACGAGCCGGCCGGTGGGCGCGGAGGAAGCGCTGCGCATGGGCCTGCTGCAGTACCTGGTGCCGAACGAAAAGGTGGTTTCGCGCGCGCAGGAGGTCGCGGCGCAGATCGCGGCACACCCGCCGATTGCGGCGATGATGTCGAAGCGAGCGGTGCAGCACAGCCTCGACAGCGACTTCGACGCGCAGCTCAAGTACGAGGTGCGGGCGATCGAGATCGCGCGCCGGGCTTCGAAGGACGCGATGGAATCGATCGCGAGCTTCCGCGAGAAGCGCGCGCCGCACTACACGGGGCATTAGGGCTTCCGGGCGCCGGTGGCGGGTACGGCGCTCAGGCGCGGTTGAAGGCGACGACCGCGGCGGCGAGGAGCACCGTCTGCAGGATGCCGCTGGACGCGAGCAGCCAGAGCCCGGCCGCGCGTTCGCGGGCGTGCACGACGACGCCAAGGGACGTGTTGACCGCGAGGATGCCGACGCCCAGGTAGGCGATGCGCAGGAGCTCGGTCTTGTCGCCGATGCGGATAACCCCACCGAGCGCCGGGAAGTTGAGCTGGGTGACCTCGGGGAGGCCGGGATAGCGGACGAACACGTATGCGCAGAGCACGACGCAGGCGGCGGCGGAAAGGCCGGTCGCGACGAGCGCCACGCGGTCGCGCCAGAACGGGAGGGCGGCCACACCGGTGGCGACAGAGCGCTGCGGGGTGCGCTCGACGGCGCCGACGATGGCGCGTGCCTGGATCTCCTCGGCGAAGGCGGCCTGATCGATGAGCGTCAGGGCGTACGACGCCTCGCTCGTGACCACGTAGAGGAGCTCGGAGGGCTCGCTATGGGTCGAGTAGAACATGGTGTAGCCGATGCGCTTCACGTCGGCGCTACCGATGTGACAGCCCCACCAGTTCAGCCCTTCGATGGCCGCGACGTCGATCGTGCGGCCCGGGACCATGCGCTGGATGGAGGCGATGGGGACAATGACGCGCCGGAAGCCCCATCGGATGACCAGTGCGTCCTCTTCGATTTCGTAGGCGAGCGAGGCGACGGCGTAGGTCCAGTTCGCGAAGGCGAGCGCGAGGAGCAGCAGGACCGCGGCGGCGACCCAGGCGATGAGCGTCTTGAGCTCGGTGCGGCCGTCGAGGGCGATGTTGATGACAAAACCGGCGGCGATGAGCGCCCACGCCACGAACGCGCCCCCGACGATGACGCCGAGGGCGCGCGGCGGCCGGAAAGCTACGGGCGCTAGCTGGTGACGCGAAGCCGTGCGGGGGTGCACCAGTGCGCGTACTTCTCGCTCTTGCCACGAATGCAGTCGTAGAAGAGCTCGCTGAGCTTGCGGGTGATGGGCCCGGCTGTGCCGTTGCCGACGGGCCGGCGGTCGATTTCGACGACGGGCGTCAGGTGGGCGGCGGTGCCGGTCATGAACACCTCGTCGGCGATGTACAGCTCGGTGCGGTCGATTTCGCGCTCGACGGTCTCGATACCGAGGTCGCGGGCGAGCTCGACGACGCTCGCGGCCGTGATGCCTTCGAGGACGTTGTCGGCGGGCGTGGGCGTGATGAGCTTGCCCTTGCGCACCATGAAGATGTTCTCGCCACTGCCCTCGGAAACGTGGCCGTTTTCGTTGAGCATAATCGCCTCATCGAAGCCGTTCACGTTCGCTTCCGTCTTCGCGAGGGCGCTGTTCACGTAGATGCCGGTGACCTTGGCCCGGGGCGGGATGCCGGTGTCCTGCACGCGGCGCCAGGTGCTCGTGTGGCAGCGGGCGACCTCGGGCAGGTAGGCGGGGAACGGCGACAGGAAGATGAGGTTGTCGACCTCGACGTTGTGGAGGCGGACGCCGAGCACTTCGCCCGACAGGTACACCATCGGGCGAAGGTAGATGTCTTCGGCGAAGCCGCTGCGCTCGACGAGCTCGACGGCGATTTCGCAGAGCCGGTCGACCGAGTCGGGCATTTCGAGACGGAGGATCTTGGCGCTCTGGGCGAGGCGCTCCATGTGTTCCCGGAGGCGGAAGAGGTAGGCGCACTGCTGTTCCTCGTTCCAGTTGCCGCGGATGCCTTCGAATACCGCCGTGCCGTAGTTAAAGGCGTGCGTCATCACGCCGATCTTCGCCTGTTCGAGCGGCACGATCTCGCCGCGCAGATACGCGTAGGCCTGTGGCATCGTTGCGGTACTCCTTCTCCGGATTACGTCCGGTTGCATCAGTATACGCGCGAGCGGCTTTCGCGCAGTGGGCCTATTCGGTGCTCTGTTCGAGGAATGTGGGGTACTTGCACTCCTCGATGTCCGCGACCTTCCGGGCGAGGCGGTCGCGAACCGAGTCGCCCGGCAGTGGCGGCGGCTTCGTGGTGAGCGACGTCGGGTCCTCGAGCGCGCTTTCGAGGTAGGCGATGTACTCGGCGTGGTACTCGCGCAGGTCCTCGGGCGGGTTCACGGCGCGGAGGCTGGAGACGTAGTCCTGGATGACCTTGCCGATCGCGTCCTCGCTGGTCGCGGTCGTGAGGGCCTCCTGGTAGTTCGTGACGCCGGTGCAGAACACCTTGAGGTAGGCCTCGTCGCTGAGGGGCGGGCCGGACGAGGCGGAGGCGGTAGGCTCGCCGTTGTCGTCGTCATCGCCGCCGCCACAGGCCGCCAGCGGAACGACCAGCGCGAGGGCGAGCACACCGGAAAGGACGAAGCGGAAGCGCCGCATGGCGGCGATGCTAGCACCGCTTCGTCTAACGAGCGCAGGCAGGTTCAGAGAAGGATCCGCTTCGGGGCGGCGCCGGGCTTCTGGCGCCAGTTCTGCACGAGGTAGCGGGTCTGGCCATCTCGCTCCACGACGTCGAGGCGGCAGCGGTCGCGGCCGGCGGCGAGCTTGCGCGCCCTCGCGGGCCAGTTGGCCGCTGCTTCGGCGTCGGGGAGGGCGAAGGCGCCCGGAAATTCGGCCGCGGTTTCGAGCTGCACGGCACCCAGCGTGAGGAGCCATCCGAGCAGCAGCTCGGCCAGGCCGAGGTGGAAATCGCGGTCGCCAAAGGTCACGAGGACGCGATCCGGGCTCGAATCAGCGCCGGCGAGCAGGAGCGACGAGCCGAAGTGCGAGAGCGAGAGGTCCATCGCGGCACGGTAGATGGGGCCGAGGTCGTCGTGGGCGGCCAGGACCTCCGCGGCGCGGAAGCTGTGGAGACGAAACTCGGTCGCGTGGTCGGCAGGCGCGAGGGCGATGCCGCCCTCATCGAGCCACTGCTGCCACTCGGCGGCGTCCGTCCGGAGCAGGGAGATCTCGGCGGCCTGGTGGTCGGCGGCGGCACGAACGAGCGGGAAGGCGGCAGCGTAGTTGCCGTACTCGACGGCGTGGAGCGCTTCGAGGCGGCAGAGCCACGCGCGCGACCAGAGGGCGAGGGCCGAAGTAGTGAGCTGCGTGCGGTATTTCGCGCCCGCCGAGGCTGCGGCGATCGCCCCTTCGAGCCGGAGCCCTTCGAGCACCGTTTCGAGGTCGACGCCGAGGACAAAGCCGGCCTGGCGGTGGGCATCGGCGCCGGGCGAGCCCGCGGGGGGCTTCGGCGCGAGGGCGGCTTCGGGGAAAACGCGAGGCGGAGCGACGCGCACGGCTATGCCCGGTTCATCACAGCCTGGTACCCGGCGATGACCGGGTCGTTCAGCCAGTCGGCCACTTCGGGCTGGCGCTCGGGGAGCGCCCGGATCATGTCCGCGACGTGGATGGGGTCGTGCTTGCACCAGCCCTGCAGGTAGCGAATGAGCTTGATTGCGGCGGGCGGGCGCTTGCTATCGCCACCGAACTTCATCGCCGCATCCAGGTCCTTCCCCGTGAGGGCGGCGAGGTCGCGGTGGAGCTCGGCGCGCGTCCGGGCGGCCTCGGCGAAGAGCTCATCGATGCTCAACGCGCGGCGCTCCGCGACCTGGCGGTCGTTCCAGTGGTCGACGTCGAAGCGCTGGCCATCGCCGGTGCGCATGCCCGGGTCCTTCCCCTCGTGGACCGAGCGGAACATCTCCGCGACCGGCCGGTCGATGGTGCCGAGGTGGGCGATGAAGTCGCGCACGAGCCAGGTGCTCTGCGGGACGGGGCGGTTCAGCTCCTCCTCGCTGAGCGAGCGGCAGAACGTCTCGAAGCGTTCGCGGTGAGCGTCGAGTTCCTGGATGACGGCGGCGAGTTCCGGAGTCATTCGTCCTCCTGGTGTTCGAGCAGCCACTCGCGCACACGGGCGGCGAGCTGCTGTCGGCGTTCGAGCAGGCCGGGCTGCGCCGAGAAGTCGGCGTGGAGTACCCAGTTGAGCACCATCGGGTCCTGCTCGAAAACGGGCATCGCGTCGAGAAGGTCGAGCGCATGGGTCTCGAAGTGGCACTGCCAGATGCGAAGGAGGTCGCGGACGGTCTGGGCGCCGCCGGCCGGGCGGTCGAGGTCACCTTCGGCCAGGGCGAGGAACGCGTCGATGCAACGGTCGCGGCCGTCGGCAAGCTCTTCGAGGATGCGCGGGAGGGGCATCTTCTCGGTACGGGCAGCGGTCTCCGCGTTGAAGGCGGCCACGTCGAAGCCTCCCGGGTTGCCGGGCTCCACGCCGGTGAGCACGGGGAGGCTATCGGCGTAGGAGTGAAGCGCGAACGCGAGGTGGCCGATCGTCTGGCGGACGGTCCAGCCGGTGGCGGGAGCGCGCTTTTCGAGGCCCTTCTTCCCGGCGTTCTCCGCGATGTACCGGAGGTTAGCGGCGTCGTAGATGACCTTGTCGGCGGCAGCGCGGCCTTCGGGCAGCATGAGGCGCAGTCTACGCGGTCAGTGGCGCGTGCGCGGGCTGCGGCGGCGTTCGGCGCGGGTAGACGATGGGCTCGGGCGGCTGCCGTCATCGCGGGATGGCCGCGGACCGAGCTGGCGGATGCTCTCCCAGCCCGCGTAGACGGCGCCCCGGTCGAGCTCGGATTCGATTTCGAGCAGGCGGTTGTACTTGGCCGTGCGCTCGCTGCGGGCCGGGGCGCCGGTCTTGATCTGGCCCGCGCCAGTGGCGACCGCGAGGTCCGCGATGAAGGTGTCCTCGGTCTCGCCGGAGCGGTGGCTGATGACGGCGGTCCAGCCGGCGCGCTGCGCGGTATCGACCGCTTCGAGCGTTTCGGAGAGGGTGCCGATCTGGTTCAGCTTGACGAGCACGCTGTTCGCGGCCTTTTCGGCGATGGCCCGGCGAATGCGCTCCGGGTTGGTGACGAGCAGGTCGTCGCCGACGAGCTGGCAGCGCTCGCCGAGGCGCTCGCGGAGTTGCACCCAGCCCGCCCAGTCGTCTTCTGCGAGCCCGTCTTCGATGGAGCGAATGGGGTACTTCTCGACCCAGCTCGCCCAGTGATCGACCATCTCGGCGCTGGTAAGGACGCGCTTCTCCTTCGCGAGGGCGTACTGGCCGTTGGCGAAGAGCTCGGTGGAGGCGGGGTCGAGGGCGATGACGGCATCCTCACCGGGGCGATACCCGGCGCGCTCGATCGCTTCGAGCACGACCTGTACGGCTTCTTCGTTGCCGGGGAGCGATGGCGCGAACCCGCCCTCGTCGCCGACGGAGACGGCGTGCCCGCGGTCGTGGAGTACGGCCTTGAGCGCCTGGTAGATCTCGGCGCCCATGCGGAGACCGTCGGAGAAGGTCTCGGCGCCGACGGGCATGACCATGAATTCCTGGAAGTCGGTGGAGTCGGGCGCGTGCTTGCCGCCGTTGAGGATGTTGAACATCGGGACGGGCAGCCGGTGCGCGCCAGGGCCGCCGAGGTAGCGGTAGAGGGGCACGCCGAGCGAGTTGGCAGCTGCGACGGCGGTGGCCAGCGACACGCCGAGGATGGCGTTCGCGCCGAGGCGGCCCTTGTTGGGCGTGCCATCGAGCTCGATGAGGATGCGGTCGACGAGGCGCTGTTCGGTGGCGGCGATGCCGGCGAGCTTCTTCGAGATTTCGCCGTTGACCGCGGCGACCGCCTTGAGGACGCCCTTGCCACCGTAGCGGCGGGGGTCGCCGTCGCGCAGTTCGACCGCTTCGTGGGCGCCGGTGGACGCGCCGGAGGGGACGGCGGCGGTGCCGGTGGCGCCGTCGTCGAGGAACGCGGTGACCTCGACCGTTGGATTGCCGCGCGAGTCCAGGATCTCGCGGGCGGTGAACTCCTCGATGAACACGGGGCTACTCCTTGGTGGCGAACTGTTCGCAGTAGTCGATGGCGTCAGCGGGGGTGTCGAAGGGGACGACCGGTGCGGCCTGGCCGCCCGGGTCCACGAGCTCCCAGGTGCCGAGCCCGGCGATGGGCCGGCCGTGGATGAGCGCGAAGGCGAGCTCCGAAAGCGTCCCGTAGCGGCCACCAATGGCGACGAGCGCGTCGGCTGACCGCACGACGAGCAGGTTGCGGGCGTGACCGAGGCCGGTGGGGATGGCGAACTCGACGAATTCGTTCGCCTCGGCGCGGCTATCGCCGGGCAGGATGCCGATCGTGTGACCGCCACGCTCGCGCGCCCCGCGGCAGGCTTCGCGCATGGCGCCGCCCCGGCCGCCGCAGACGAGCGTGTGCCCGCGGCCGCCGATCTCGCGGCCGGTCTCGTAGGCGAGCACGGCTTCGGATTCGGAACAGGGGTCGCCGCCGATGACGCCGATCATCATCGCGTTGGCCCCCGGCGGCGGCGCGGAAGCGTTGTTCGCGCGGACACCTCAGGGCCGAACTTCGGGGGCATCGTTCAGGGGGACCAGCGCATCGGGGCTGGGCAGGTAGTCGATGTAGAGGATGCCGTTGACGTGGTCGATCTCGTGCTCGAGCGCCTCGGCGAGGAGGTCGTTTTCCGCTTTGATGCGGATTTCCTTGCCGCTGGCGGGGTCGATGCCCTTCGCGAGCACCTTCACGGAGCGCACAATCTCACCGCGGAAGCCGGGGACGGATAGGCAGCCCTCGTCGAGCTTCCGTTCGCCGGAGCGCTTGACGATCTCGGGGTTCACGAGGGCGTAGCGATTGCCTTCGCCGGCATCGATCACGACGATGCGCAGCGGGACGCCGACCTGCGGCGCCGCGAGCCCGACGCCGGGTGCGTCGTACATGGTTTCCCACATGTCGTCGATGAGCTTGTGAATCGACTTGTCGATGGTACGGACGCGCCGCGCTTTCTCCCGGAGCACGGGGTTGCCGGCGCGCACGATAGGAAGGATGGCCAAGGCAGGTCTCCGATGCGCTCTTGGGGCGGCTGCCCCGCGAGCGTCAGTGTACAGGGGAGACGCGGGTTCGCGCTTGCGCCGGGACTTCGTGTCAGGAGTACACTAAGTCGGCGAGGTTGGCTATTGGCTCTGAGCGCATGGATGTTGGGTAGGCCGTTGGCGGATGCATTCGCCGCGGCTGCGGGACGCGCCCGGTGAGCGAGAGCTACCGGGTCATCGTCATCGGGAGCGGAATTTCCGGGCTCTTCGTGGCGCTCGAAGCGCGCCACCTCGGCCCCGTGCTGGTCATCACGAAGGGCAGCATCGACGACTGCAACACGCGCTGGGCCCAGGGCGGGATCGCGGCCGCCGTGGGGCCGATGGATTCGCCTGAACAGCACCTGGCGGACACGATCGCCGCGGGCGCCGGGCTCGTGGACCGCGAAGCCGCCGAGGTGCTCTGCTACGAGGCGCCCGCGCGTATCCGCGACCTTGTGGACTACGGCGTCTCGTTCGACCAGCTGGGCGGCGAAGTGGCCCTCGGCAGGGAGGCCGCGCACAGCCAGTCGCGGGTGCTCCACGCGGGCGGCGACCGCACGGGCGCCGAGATCGAGACGGCGCTTTCGGGCGCGGCGCGGACACCGGGAATCACGGTGCTCGACTACACCCTGGCGACAAAGCTCCTGCAGGAGGGCGGGGCCGTGTGCGGGGTGGAGGCGCTCGACCTGCGTTCGGGACGCCGCGAACAGTACGAGGCCGGGGCGGTCGTGCTGGCGACGGGCGGCGCCGGCCAGCTCTTTTCGCACACGACAAACCCGGACGTGGCCACCGGCGATGGCATCGCGCTGGCGTTCGCCGCGGGCGCCGAAGTGGCGGACCTCGAGTTCTACCAGTTCCACCCGACGGCGCTGCGGCTCGCGGGGGCCCCGCCGTTCCTCATCTCCGAGGCAGTGCGGGGCGAGGGGGCGGTGCTTCGCAACGCGGCCGGCGAGGCGTTCATGAAGGGCTACCACGAGCTCGGTGACCTTGCGCCGCGGGACGTGGTGGCGCGGGCGATCGTGGCGGAGATGCGCGCCGGCGGTAGCGACCACGTGGACCTGGACTGCCGCGAGCTGCACTCGGTCGACCTCGCGGCCCGGTTCCCGGGCATCTACCGTTTCTGCCTGGACCACGGGATCGACATCCGCTCGCAGCCCATCCCGGTGGCGCCGGCCGCGCACTACCTGATGGGCGGCGTGCGCACCGACATCCACGGCCGGACGACCCTGCCGGGGTTGTATGCGTGCGGCGAAGTGGCCTGCACGGGCGTCCACGGCGCGAACCGGCTCGCGAGCAACTCGCTGATGGAGACGGTGGTCTTCGGGAAGCGCGTGGTCGAGCATATCGTGAGCGGCGAGAGCGGGGCGGCGCCGGAATCGCCCGACGCGAAGTGGCTCGATGGCCTCGACACGCCGGCGCCGGACCACGCGACGGTGCAGCGGCTCATGTGGGAGTGTGCGGGCATCGAACGGAGCGGGCCCGGCCTGCGCGAGGGCCTGGCCGAAGCGCGAAGCTGGCGGCCCACGGACGAACCTTCGGACCGCGCCGGCTACGAACGGCGGCAGATGGCGACGCTGGCGCGGCTCATGCTGACCGCCGCGCTACGGCGCGAGGAGAGCCGCGGCGCACACTACCGCTCCGACTTCCCGGAGCGCGACGACGTGCACTGGCAACGAAGGCAGGTGTTCCGCTGTGGCGATTGAACCACCGGCCCATGACGCCGTTGCCGAGGCGGTGCAGCGAGCCCTGGGCGAGGACCGCGCGGCGGAGGATGTAACCACGCTCGCGACCGTCGGCGCCGGGCTCGTTGGCCGCGCGGTGTTCGTGGCGAAAGAGGCAGGCGTGGCGGCGGGCCTGGTCGTCGCGGCCGAGGTGTTTCGCCAGCTCGACCCGCAGGTACGGTTCGAGCGGCGGACCGGCGAAGGCCAGGCGTTCGCGAAGGGCGATGAACTGGCCGTGGTCGAAGGGCCGGTCCGGGCGATCCTCCAGGGCGAGCGGGTGGCGTTGAACTTCGCACAGCGGCTGTCGGGCGTGGCCACGGTGACGGCGCGCTACGTGGAGGCCGTCGCCGGGACGCGTGCGGTCATCCTCGACACGCGCAAGACGACGCCCGGCCTGCGCGACCTCCAGAAGTACGCGGTTCGCTGCGGCGGGGGCACGAATCACCGGCGCGACCTGGCGGTGATGGCGATGATCAAGGACAACCACCGCGAGGCACTGGCGCGCGAGGGCCGGTCGCTGGCGGATGGCGTGGCGGCGATCCGCGCGTTACGGCCGGGCACGCCGGTGGAGGTGGAGATCGACCGCCTTGAGGAGCTGGACGCGGCGCTCGCAGCCGGACCCGAGTGGATCCTGTTCGACAACATGAGCCCTGCGGACATGGCCGAGGCGGTGCAACGGACGGCCGGACGGGCGAAGCTCGAAGCGAGCGGCGGCGTGCGGCTCGAAACGGTGCGCGCGATCGCGGAGACGGGCGTCGACGCGATCTCCGTCGGGGCGCTCACGCACAGCGCGCCGGCGCTGGATATCGGGCTCGACCTGTCGTTCTAGCTACTTCGCGGGTACCGCGACGGACGCGCCCGTTTCGTACCCGACGCCGGCCAGCATGGCGTGGATCTGGCGGGCGTTTCGCACGATGCGCACCGCTTCTTCGCCCACGGCCTGCTTGCCGTCGCACAGCGCCTCGGCAGGGTTCGAATGGATGTCGAATTCGATGCCGTTCGAACCGGCAGCCACGAAGCCGTAGACGGCGCGCTCCACGAGCTTGCGGTCGCCGGAGGAGTGGCTCGGGTCGGCGATGAGCGGCAGGTGTGAGCGCTGGCGGACCAGGGGGATCATCGAGATATCGGCCGCGAAGCGCGTCTCGGTTTCGAAGCTCTTGATACCGCGGTAGCAGAGGATGACGTTGCGGTTGCCGTGGCCGACGGTGCGGCCCTCGCGGTCGAGGCCGGACATGATGTAGGCGGCGGCGCAGAGCCATTCGTTCAGGTCGTTGCCGAAGCCGTGCTTGAGGACGACGGGCACATCGAGGCGGGCGAGCTCTTCGAGCAAGGGCGAGTACTGCGCACTCCGGGCGCCGATCTGGACGACATCGACGCCGGCTTCGAGGAAGGCGTCGAGATGGCGGAGGTCGATGAGCTCGCTGACGATGGGGAGCCCGGTCTCCTGCTTCATTGCGCGCGCGATTTCGAGACCGCGGTCGAGTGCCAGGCCGCGGTAGTCGTAGGGACTGGTGCGGGATTTATCGACGAAGGCGCGGAGGATATCGACGCCGGCCGCCTTCGCGATGCGGGCCGATTCGAGCGCCTGCTGCTCGGATTCGATGGCGCAGGGGCCGCCGAAGATGGTGAGGTACGGCCCGCCAACCGGCACGCCCCCGACGTTGACGATGGTGTCTTCGTGGTGGAACTGGCGGCTCGCGTCCTTGTACTTGACGGTGATACGAATGACGCGCTCGACGCCCGGGAGCTCGGAGATGCGCGCCTCGTCGATGACGCTGGTGACGCCCTTCACGCCGATGACCGTGGTGTCGCTGACGATGGTTTCGCAGCGGAGGCCGTAGTCGGTGAAGATGCGGTCGATAACGCGCCGGGTCTGTTCGGGCGTGGCGCCCTCTGCCATGTGGATGATCATCGGCTGGGGACCTCGTTATGTTCCGGGCCATTTTGCTGCCGCGAACCACTACGCGCATGCGAGGATGCGCACTCGCCACGCGCCCGATGCAGGCGAATCCGGGCGAGGTAAAGCCGGCGTCAGGTGACGATGAGCTCGATGCCCTGCGCGCAGAGTTTGCACTCCGCGGGGTCCCAGGAGGCGATGTCGAGCGTGAGGCAGGCGAAGAACGGCACGCCGAAGTCGACGCGCCCACCGGAGCGATCGACAAGCATACCCACGCCGACGACCTCAGCGCCCCGGGCACGGACCGCGTCGATGACGTCGCGCACCGAGCCGCCAGTGGTGAGCACGTCGTCGACGACGAGCACGCGGTCGCCGGGGCCGAGTTCGAAGCCGCGCTTGAACTCGCGGCCT
>JBLNCO010000139.1:0-15007 GCA_050260715.1 Hyphomicrobiales bacterium
CCAGGAGCACGACGATCACCGCAATCGCGGCAATTCCGAAAGCGGCGAACTTCGCGAGCCCGCCGCCGCCGCGGTTCATTCCGCGGAAGGCGTCCATGTCGATGATGTACTGCTGCTCGCCGCGCTCGCGGAGGATGCGGCGCGCGGTCGTGCCCTGGCGCCGCGGCACGTAGATCGTGCAGCTGTAGGAGAGCCCGGCGCCTTCGGCCACGCGTTTCAGCGTTGCCGGGATGCCCTCCGCGCGGAGGGCGCTCACGACGGCCGTCGCCGCCTGCGCGTCCCACGACTGCCAGACCGGATCGGTCGCGACCTCCGGGATGGCAGTGCCGCCCCTGCGGGTCATCGTCGTGTCTCGAACGCGATTTTCACCTGCACAAGGGTGCCGATCCGCGCGCCAAGGCGCCAGCCCCGCCCGAGAACGCCGATCCTAAGGCTCCGTCCTGCTATCCTCTCCGTTCTGTCGGAACCATGAGCGCCACCGCTGTTACCATCCGTGTCCCTGCCACCAGCGCCAACCTCGGCGCTGGCTTCGACTGCCTTGGGCTCGCCCTCGAACTGTTCGCGTCGATCACCGTGACGTTCGGCGGCCCGGAGCCGATGCCCACCGACGACGTGGGCGAAAAGATGGTCCTCACCGCCGTGCGCCAGACCTACGCTCGGATGGGGCGCACTGCCCCCCCGATCCGCGCGCGCTACAACGTCGCGATCCCGCTCGGGCGGGGCCTCGGGGCGAGCGCCGTGGCCCGCGTCGCGGGGGTCGTGGCCGCGAACGAGTTCGAAGGCCGGCCACTGAACGAAGAGCAGGTACTGACCATCGCCAGCGACCTCGAAGGTCACGGCGACAACGCCTGCCCGGCGCTCTTCGGCGGCATGCAGGTGTGCGTGCAGGAGGGCGACCGCTACCTGCGCGTGGCCTGTGGCTACCCGAAGAACGCCGCCATGGCCATCCTCATCCCCGACCACTCGATGGCCACGAAGGACGCGCGCAAGGTCCTGCCCGACACCTACAGCAAGGCCGAGGCTGTCCACAACACCGGCCGGGCGGCGCTCTTCGTCGCCGCGATGGCGGCCGGGCGCGTCGACCTGCTCGATGCCGCGACCGACGACCGCATCCACCAGCGCCAGCGCGCCGCGCTCTTCCCGCCGATGTTCGACGTGTTCGCCGCCGCGCGGAAGGCCGGCGCCCACGCCGCCTGGCTCAGCGGCGCCGGCAGCTCCATCGCGGCCATCTGCCCCGAGGATGTGGGCCGCGACGTTTCGTCGGCCATGCTCGCGACGCTCGAAGCCGCCGGGATGTCCGGCAGGTCGCTCGTCACCCGCATCGCCGCAGAGGGAGCGACGGTTTCGAAGCTCGAACTGGTGGACAGCCTCTAGTGGCGCTCCGCCCGGCTGTCGAAGCCGACCTCGACACGATCATCGCGCTCATCCATGGGCTCGCCGAGTACGAACGCGAGCCGGACGCCGTGCGCCTCGATCGCGAGGAGCTCCGCCGCCACCTCTTCGGGCCGCGCCCCTACGCCGAGGTGATCATCGCCGAAACGGAGGCGGGCGAGACGGCGGGATTCGCGCTCTTCTTCCACAATTTCAGCACCTGGGAGGGGCGCCCGGGCATCTACCTCGAGGACCTCTTCGTGAAGCCCGAATTCCGGGGCCAGGGTCACGGCAAGGCCCTGCTCGCCGAGCTCGCGCGGCTCGCCGTGGAACGCGGCTGCGCGCGCCTCGAGTGGGCGGTGCTCGACTGGAACGAGCCATCCATCGCCTTCTATCGCGCCCTCGGCGCCCGCCCGATGGACGAGTGGACCACCTACCGCGTCACCGGCGATGCCCTGCGCTCACTCGCCGCCGAGGCGCAGGGTCAGGCCGGGCGCCAGCGTTCGTAGCTGGGCCACGTCTGCGGGGTGCCCCAGTTCTCCCACTTCGTGTGCAGGACGCGCTCCACGCTCAGTTCGAAGAGCCGCTCGAACTCGTGCCCGCCGAGCGCACCGCCGGTCGCCGCCACCACCCGCTCGCGCACGGTAGTATCGCCCTCGGGCCAGGCCTCTCCCGTGACATAAAACTCCTCGCCGCCCTCCGGTAGGGGGAAGCTGTGCAGCGCATAGCGAGGGTCGGCGAGCAGGTCGCCGTACTTCGGCGACATTTCGACCACGAACACGTACAGCCCGCCCCCGGCGATGACCGGGCAGACGGGGTGCAGGCGTGGGCCGCCGTCGTGTTGCCGCACGGTCCCGAGGAAGCCGTAGGCGATGGGCCCCTGGTAGAGCAGCCGGCGCCCGCGTTCCGCGAGCTCCCCGTTCGCGCATTCGAAGTCGGCCCAGCGTACCACGGCAGTCCTCCCGGGCCCCCTCACCTCGCTCGGGGCACAGCCGGGCTATGATCAAGGAAAGCGAGCGTCGCGGCTAGCAGCCGGGGCGCCGGCTCGGCGTCTCTCCGGCGCCGGGCAGGTGGAGTTGATGCGAAATCCCTTCGAGCAGAGCGCGCACCACCGGGGGCCGGGAATCGAAACGCTCTGTGCGGATGACCGCCCGTGACCCAACAGGACACGCCGAACATCACCGATATCCCCGCCGAGTCGCCCGAGCGCGAGGAACAGGAGATCCAGTATCTCGAGGGCCCGCAGAGCCGCGGCTTCGAGCTTCGCCACGCCTTCCGCGTCATGTGGGAATACTGGAGGGCGCTGCGCGCCCTCCACTTCCTGGGGCCCTGCGTGACCGTGTTCGGCTCGGCGCGGCTGCTCGAAGGCCACGAAGCGTACGGGCAGGCGCGCGACATCGGCTGCGGGCTCGCGCGCGCCGGCTTCACCGTCATGACCGGCGGCGGCCCGGGGCTCATGGAAGCGGCCAACCGCGGCGCGCGGGATGTCGGCGGACGCACCGTCGGCTGCAACATCATGCTCCCCCACGAGCAGGAGCCGAACGGCTACCTCGACCGCGTGGTGACCTTCCGCTACTTCTTTATCCGCAAGGTCATGCTGGTGAAGTACTCGTACGGCTTCATCGTCATGCCCGGCGGCTTCGGCACCCTCGACGAAGTGTTCGAGATGGCCACGCTCATCCAGACGGAGAAGATGCGGCAGTTCCCCGTCGTGCTCGTGGGCCGCTGGTTCTGGGAACCGCTGCTCGACACGCTCCGCCGCACCATGCAGGCGAGCGGCACGATCGACGTCCACGACCTCGACATCTTCTACCTCACCGACGACCCCGCCGACGCCGTCGCCTATGTCCGCCGCGCGGCGATATTGCGCTTCGGGCTGAGCTACCGGAAGCGCCATCGCCGGCGCTGGTGGCTCGGGGAGCTTGGCGAAGGCTGAGCGCCCGGCGCTACCCGGTCGTCTGCGCGCCCTCCGGCGGCCCGATGGTCGCCGCTTCGGGCCCGAAGCGCTCCGCGTAGACCCGCTCCAGGCGCCGCCAGATCTCGTTGACTTCGTCGTCGCGCGGGCGGTCATCGAGCGCGTATTCGAGCCATTCGAGGCAGGTGTGCCAGCCGGCGCCGTCCCGGGCCGTCTTGCCCAGCTCCTGCATGAGCGCCTTCAGCACCAGCCTCGTGCCCGACCCACGTGGCGTAAGCTCGATACGCAGCCGGTCCCCGCCCCACAGCAACTCCATCAGGTGCTGCAGCTCGAAGGCGACCATCTCGCCTTCGATCACCATCCCGCCCACATCGTCCGGGAACCGGAACGTGAGCCGCGCTCCTGCCCGCCGCTCGCCGTCGATGGTGCTCGGGAACCATTTCTCCAGGTGCTCGGGTTCGGTGATCGCCCGCCAGACCTTCTCCTGCGGGTGGTTCAGCTCGCGAACGAACGTCACCAGCCAGCCGTCCTCGCGTTCTTCGAGCGTGCCGTACCGGTCCTCTGCCTGCATCGTCAGTCCTCCATCGTGTCCAGGTGCCGTTCGAGGGCATCGAGGCTCTGTTCCCAGAGCGACCGGTATGGCGCGAGCCACGCATCGATCGCCCGGAGCGGTTCCGGCCGCAAGCGGTAGATGCGCCGCTGCGCATCGACCCGCGCGTCGACCAGGCCGCCTTCGCGCAACACCTTCAGGTGCTTGGAAACAGCCGGCTGGCTGGCGCCAAGGGCGGCGACGAGCTCGCCGACCGGCCGCTCGCCCTCCCGCAGCAGGTCGAGGATGCGGCGGCGGCTTGGTTCCGCTACCAGCTGCAGGGTCGCTTCCATGCAGTGCATATTGCTTGCGAGGCATATGCCTGTCAAGGAATGTAAGGCGCGGGCGGGTCGATGACGTTCGGCTCTCCGCGGCGAGCATGACACCGCGGCGAAAATGACGATGCTACAGTTCATGGGTTCACAGGGGGTCCAGGCCGATCACCGGGCCCCGCAGGAGGCGCGCAATGAAGGCGGTGCAGTATCGGCAGGTGGGTGGCCAGCCCGAAGTCGTCGACGTCCCGACACCCGAGCCGGGCCCGGGCGAAGTGCTCCTCAAGGTAACTGCGGCGGGCATCTGCCACTCGGATCAGTTCATCATGAGCCTCCCCGAATCCCGGTACACATTCGGTCTGCCGCTCACGCTCGGGCACGAGGGCGCTGGCGTGGTGGCGGCGCTCGGGGAGGGTGTGGACTATCCGGCGGTCGGCGAATCCGTCGCCGTGTACGGGCCGTGGGGCTGCGGACGCTGCATCACCTGCGCGCAGGGCAAGGAGAACTACTGCCTCAATCGCGAGCGGTTGAACCTCCGCCCGCCCGGCCTCGGCGCCCCTGGCGCTATGGCCGAATACCTGCTCGTCGATAGCCCGCGGCACCTCGTCCCGCTCGGCGATCTCGACCCCGTGAAGAACGTTTCGCTCACCGATGCCGGTCTCACCCCCTACCACGCCATCAAGAACTCGCTGGCGAAGCTCGGCGCGGGCAGCACGGCGGTTGTCATCGGCGCCGGCGGCCTCGGCCACGTGGGCATCCAGATCCTTCGTGCGCTCACCGGCGCCCGCGTCGTCGCGCTCGATGTGAACCAGGAAAAGCTCGACCTCGCGAAGGAAGTCGGCGCACACGAAACCCTCATCTCGAACGATGAAGCGCCCGCGAAGATCCGCGAGATGACCGACGGCCGGGGCGCGAGCGCGGTGTTCGACTTCGTTGGCGTCCCTCCGACCGTGGAGATCGCTGCCGCGAGCGCCGGTGTGGAGGCGGACATCCAGGTCGTGGGCATCGGCAGAGGCGCGATCCCGGTCGGCTTCGGCACCCTGGCCAACGATGTGTCCGTCCGCTCGCCCTTCTGGGGCTCCCGTTCGGAGCTGATCGAGGTGCTCGAGCTCGCCCGGCGAGGGCAGATTTCGGTGGAGGTCCAGCAGTTCAGCCTCGATGAGGCCCCGCGGGCCTACCAGCTCCTCCACGACGGCAAGATCCGCGGCCGCGCCGTCATCGTCCCGAACCCCTAGCCCTCGCATCTCCGGGACCGGCTAAGTCGCGTCGCTCCCCGCCTCCGACCGGCCAGCCCGTCCCGGGGCACCGGGCACCGGGCACTTGGCACTCGGTACTCGGTACTCGCCACTCGCCACTCGCCACTCGCCACTCCCAATCTATCTATCGTCTCAAGATTGCATCTTTTCGGTCGGCGAACCGGAACGGCTGCGCCTATGGTCACCTCCAACCGCGGTTGTTGACCGGGAACTCCGGCCAGGATGGCCACAACGCACAAGGAGTACCACCGATCATGGGCAAGCCACACCTCCGCAGCCGGGCTGCTGCCATCTCTACCGCCCTTGCCGCTGGCGTCGCCGGGGCCCTGCTTCCGCTCGGCGTCGCCTTCGACCCGTCGGAGTCGAAGGCATCCGGGAAGTCCGGCGGGCAAAAACCGACCATCGTGCTTGTCCACGGCTCGTTTGCCGATGGCACGAGCTGGGAACAGGTCATCGAACGGCTGCAGGCGCGCGGCTACAACGTCATCGCTCCCGCGAACCCCCTCCGCAGCCTCAGCGGCGATGCGGCCTACATCAGGAGCGTCCTCGACCAGACGCCGGGCCCGATCGTGCTGGTCGCCCACTCCTACGGCGGGGCAGTCATCACCAACGCCGCCGCCGGTAGCCCGAACGTCAAGCGGCTGGTCTATATCGATGGCTTCCTGCCCGACGTCGGGGAAGACGCCCTCAGCCTCGTCGGCCGGGACAGCCAGGTGGCGACTGCTATCGAAGGAACGTCGTACCCGCCGTTCGGCGCCCACGACCAGGAGTTCACCATCCGCGCGGACGTGTTCCACGACGTGTTCTCGCAGGACCTGGACGAGAAGATGGCGGGGGCGATGTGGGCCGCACAGCGTCCGACGGCTGCCGCGACCTTCGGCGAGCCGACGACCGCCGCCGCGTGGAAGACGATCCCCGCCTCGGCGCTCATCGGCCGCCAGGACCACGTCGTCTCGCCCGATGCCCTGCGCTCGATGGCCGAACGGGCGCACGCGTCCGTCGTGGAGATCGATTCCTCGCATGTGCCCATGATCTCCCAGCCCGACCGGGTTGCCGAGTTCATCATGGAATCCGTCGAAGCGGCCACTGCGGCGGCCAGTTAGGCCAGGCCGTCAGCTACCGCCATCCCGCGTTCGGCTCGCGCCGTGGGCCGGGAGGTCACTCCGGCGGGACCATGCCGCGCCGGCGCCGGACGAAGTCGAGCGCGGTTGCGGCGGCCAGGTTCGGCTCGACCGTCACGCGGTCGACCCATTTCACCGTGTCGAAGCAGGCGCCGGACATGAACACGAGCCGCACGGGGCCGCCATCGTCCCAGGTCATGTCCGCACCGTTGCGTTCGAAGGCAAGCACAGCGCCACGGCGCCCGAGGCTCTCCAGCTTGAACCCGGTGGCGTAGGGCCCGGAGTGCACCGCAATATACCGCCCCTCGGGCCGTGGGCCAGCGTGCCGCAGGACATCCTCCAGGGCAATGCCGGTGTAGACGCTCCCGCGCGTGGCCACGCCCTCCGGGCAGCGCACGCCGGGGCGAACCTCCACCGGGCGTCCCAGTGCATGCAGTTCCGGCACGGTGAGCGCGCACGGCCGTGCGACCAGCCCGCCGATGGAGATGGTCCAGCCGTCCAGCGATTCGGGCCGGGCGGCTCCCGTGTGGAGTGACCGGTCGACCGGCTCAAGCGCGGCCAACCATGACCTCCGTTGCTTTGACGACCGCCAGCACGCGCTGGCCGGGTGCGAGCTCGAGCCGTTCGGCGCTGCCGCGGGTGATCGCTGCGACGAGCTCCGTGCCGCCGTCCAGCTCGAGGACGACTTCGGCCATGATGCCGCCGAGCGCGACGGACTTCACGGTGGCGGGCAGCTGGTTCCTGGCGGATAGGTCCATGGCCGTATACTCCATTGCCAAGTATTTGCCTCGTGCGTACGATAGC
Organism: Hyphomicrobiales bacterium; assembly: GCA_050260715.1. GTDB lineage: Bacteria > Chloroflexota > Dehalococcoidia > Tepidiformales > Tepidiformaceae > JALOAP01. The sequence goes on from JBLNCO010000139.1 coordinate 7,329, forward strand.
GCCCGATGGCCGAGCGCGCATTACTCCCCGGCGAATACATGGTCCTCTCCCTCCTCTCCCTCCAGCCGATGCACGGCTACGAGATGCTCTGCTACCTCGACGACGAAGGGCTGATGGCGGTCTGCCCGGTCGAGCAGAGCACCCTCTACACCTACCTCCGGAACGTCGAGGCGCGCGGACTCGTGGACTGGACCGAGGAGCGTGTGGGGCAGCGGCCGCCCCGGAAGATCTACCGCCTTACCGAGTCCGGCCGAGCGCTCATCGACTCCTGGCTGCGGCGGCCGGTGGAGCGCATGCGCGAAGTGCGGCTCGAGTTCCTCGTGAAGCTCTTCTTTCTCCGGCAGATCGACCCGGCCGCCCACCACCAGCTGATCGCGGCCCAGATCGCCGTCTGCGAGAGCTACCTCGACGACCTCGGCCGCCGGGAGCTGCCGACCGCGTTCTCGCGGCTCGTCGCACGCTCCAAGCGCTCTGCCGCCGAAGCCACGCTCGGCTGGCTGAAGGCGTATGCCTACGAACTCGAACAGGAGCAAATCCGAGAATGAATCGACGTCTCCGGGTCCGGCCGTGGTGGCTGTTCGCCATCATGGCGGTGTTGGTGCTGGCTGCCGCAGCAGCATTCGCTGCCTGCGGTGACGATGACGACGATGACCTGTCGCCAACACCGGCCGCTACCACCGCGGCCAGCTCGCTAACCTCGACCGCGGACCCGGTGAAGGGCGAGGTCGTGGTGTTCGCGGCCTCATCGCTCACCGACGCCTTCAACGACCTGGGCAACGCTTTCGAAGCGGAGTACCCGGGCACGAAGGTGACCTACAACTTCGCCTCCTCCTCAGCGCTGGCGACGCAGATCAACGAAGGCGCGCCCGCGGATGTCTTCGCCAGCGCGGACCTGGCCCAGATGAAGGTGGTGACCGACGCCGGCAATGCCGGGGAGGCGAAGCAATTCGCAACCAACCGCCCCGTGGTCGTCGTGCCGAAGTCGGGGTCGCCCGTCGCGGCGTTCGAGGACCTCGCGAAGTCCGGGGTCCGGCTGGTGCTCGCCGCGCCGGAGGTGCCGATCGGCCGCTACGCCCGCGATATCCTGGCCAACGCATCAGCCTCCGGCGGCATCTCGCCCGACTTCTCGGACCGCGTACTCGCCAACCTCGAAAGCAACGAAGCCAACGTCCGCGCCGTGTTGACCAAGGTCCAGCTCGGCGAGGCGGACGCCGGGATCGTCTACTCGACCGATGCGGCCGTCGCGGGGGACGATGTTCGCGTCATCGACGTTCCCGAGGCGTTCAACGTCATCGCCCGGTACCCTATTGCCGCCGTGACAGATAGCGAGAATCCGTCGGGCGCGGCGGCGTTCGTCGCGTTTGTCCTCAGCGACGGCGGGCAGGCGGTGCTGAAGAAGTACGGCTTCGGGTCGCCCTGACGGCGGGAGTGCAGCATGTCGCGGCTTGACCGCGGGGTCACTACAACGGTCGTTGTCCTCGGCGTCGCGTTCGGCCTGTTTTTCATCGTGCCGTTCGCGGGCCTCATCGACCGTGCCCTGCGCGTGCCCAACACGTGGGACCTGCTCCGGGCGAGCCAGGTCCGCAAAGCGCTTGTCCTCTCGCTGTGGACCTCCGGGGTTACGGTGGGCCTGACGCTGCTGCTGGGCACACCGGTCGCCTACCTGCTCGCGCGGCGGCGGTTCCCCGGCCACGCAGTGATCGATGCCCTCATCGACCTCCCGATCGTGCTGCCGCCGACCGTGGCGGGCGTGGCACTGCTCACCGCGTTCGGGCGCCGTGGCCTGCTCGGCGAGCCGATCGAGGAGTGGACCGGGTTCACCTTCGGCTTCCGCACGACGGCGGTGATCATGGCCCAGTTGCTCGTCGCCGCGCCGTTCTACATCCGCTCCGCGAAGAGCGGTTTCGATTCGCTCGATGTGCAGGTCGAGCGGGTCGCCTACACGCTGGGCGCATCGCGCACGCGGACCTTCTTCCGCATCACCGTGCCGCAGGCCGCGCCGGCGCTCATCGCCGGGACCGTCCTCTGCTGGGCACGGTCGATGGGCGAGCTGGGCGCGACGCTGATCTTCGCCGGCAACTTCGAGGGCCGCACGCAGACGATGCCGCTCGCGATCGTGAGCGCGTTCGAGGGGTCCTCGCTCGGCGTCGCTGGTGCCATCGCGCTGTCGCTCATCCTGCTGGCGACTGCGCTGACGGTGCTCATCCTCTTCCGTGTGGCCACCGACCGGGGCGCGGCCCGATGACCCTTGAATTCGACGTCTCCACCACGCTCGGCTCGTTCGAATACGACGCCGCCTTCGAAGCGAACAACGAAATCGTCGTGCTGTTCGGCCATTCGGGCGCGGGCAAGAGCCTGACGCTCCAGTTCGTGGCCGGGTTGCTCCGGCCCGCGCGGGGGCGCATCGCCCTCGGGGGCGAAGTGCTGTTCGACTCCGCCGCCGGCGTGAACCTCCCGCCGCAGCGCCGGCGCGTCGGCTACGTCGTGCAGGAGCTCGCGTTGTTCGAACACCTCTCCGTCGCGGAGAACATCGCGTTCGGCGTGCCCGCTGGGGTCGACCGCCGGCGCCGAACCGAGGAACTCCTCGCCCTGCTCGGCCTCGAAGGCTTCGGCGATCGGCGGCCGCGGACACTCTCCGGGGGCCAGCGGCAGCGCGTGGCACTCGCCCGGGCGATCGCCCGTGACGCCCCGCTCCTCCTGCTCGACGAGCCGTTCAGCGCACTCGACGATTCCCTCCGGGTCGCGCTGCGAAAGGAGCTCATCCGCCTCCGGAACGAACTTGGCCTGACGATCCTCTTCGTCACGCACGACCTCCGCGAAGCGCACTTCCTCGCCGACCGTATCGCCGTATTCGACAACGGACGCATCCTCCAGATTGGCCCCCGGGGCGAGGTGTTCAAGCGCCCGGCCTCCCGCCGCGTCGCCGAGCTCACGGGCGTGGCGAACATCTGGCGGGGTGAGGTGGCTGCCGTCGAACCGGGGTTCGCCACGGTCATGGTCGATGGCTTCCGCTTCCGCGCCGAATGCGCGAGCGGCTCGCGGTTCGCCTGCGGCCAGGAGGTGGATGTCATGGTGCGCGCCGAGCGGGTGAACCTCCGCCGCCCGCGGCAGCCGCTGAGCGAAGGGCCGAATCAGCTCACCGCCCGCGTCGCATCGCAGTGGGCCTACGGCGCCACCCATTCGCTCCACCTGCAGCCGGTCGAGACCGGTCCCGACATGGAAGTGGAGATCGCCGCGCGGCCGTACGAAGTGCTGGGAATCGAAGAGCAGAAGGAGTTCGTGGTGGAGATCGAGCCGGGCGACCTGCACATCGTCCCCGCGGACCCGGATCCCGGCGCCACGCCTGGTTGACCGGCCGGGAGGCTACTGCTTCGGGCGATACCGCAGCGCGACCGCCCCGGTGCCCAGGTCCTGCTGATTCACCAGTTCCAGGTCGATGAACTCCGGGAGCCCCGCGAGCAACGTCGGGCCGCGGCCCGCGATCCGCGGCATAACCACGAATTCGTACTCGTCGATGAGGCCCATCTCCGCCAGCGCGAGCGGCAGTTGCACGCCGCCGACCATCAGTCCGCTGCCTGGTTCGTCCTTGAGCCGCTGGACCGCCGCGCGCAGATCGCCCCGGATGAGCTCGGAGTTCCAGTCGGCCTGCTCGAGCGTGCTCGACACGACGTACTTCTTCGCCGCATCGATGGTCCGGGCGAACGGCTCCATCCAGTCGGGCATCCACTCGGGCTTCTCGCCCGTCGGCGGGATCCGCCACGCCTCTTCCATCATCTGGTAGGTCACCCTCCCGAAGATGAGCGCATCTGCCTCCGCGAGCCGGCTCGCGTGGAACCGGTGCAACGCCTCATCCGGGATGCCGGCAAGGTGATCGACGCAGCCGTCGAGCGTGACGTTGATGATGTAGCGGAGAGGTCGCATGTCTGTCGTCCGTCCTGGCCGCGGGCCGTCCAGGCTTCGGCGGCAAGGGCGACAGCGTACCACGCGGGCCGGCCGGCCTTCGGGCCGGTGACACCGCCGCTCGCTCGTTTGCAATCGACTTGCGACGCCCGTACGCTTCCGCGCCCGATACCCTCTGGGGAAGATGAGACGCCGCTCCGCCAGTACGGCTCTTCCGCATCCGCTGAGGAGATACGGAACGTGAGCACGTATAAAGTTGGCTATTTCATCGGCAGCCTGGCCCAGAATTCGATCAATCGCACCCTCGCGAAGGCGTTGATTCGCCTCGCGCCGGACGACATGGAGTTCCACGAGATCCCCATCCGGGACCTGCCGCTCTACAGCTACGACTTCGACCCCGACTACCCGCCAGTCGCGCGGGCGCTGAAAGACGCGATCAGGGCGTCGGATGCCATCCTGTTCGTCACGCCCGAATACAACCGCTCCATCCCGGGTGGGCTGAAGAACGCCATCGACTGGGCGAGCCGGCCCTGGGGCCAGAACTCCTTCGCGCGGAAGCCCTCGGCGGTTATCGGCGCCTCGACCGGCGCGATCGGTACCGCCGTGGCCCAACAGAGCCTCCGCAGCGTCCTCAGCTTCTGCAACGCCCCGCAAATGACCTCGCCCGAGGCGTACATCCACTTCAAGCCGGGCCTTATTACCGATGACGGCGAGGTCACGGTCGAAAGCACGGAGCAGTTTCTCCGGACGTTCATGCACGAGTTCCGGATGTTCATCGAGCGGGTCCTCATGGTGTTGCCGCAGGAATAGCCCGCGGGGATTGGGTCGCGGCGGCCGCCCGCGGGTAGCGAATGCGGAGGCGCCGCGACCCATTCGCCTTCGAACACTCAGCGGCCCGGGATGGTTGCGCAGGCGCAGCTGCCCGGGCCCTGCGAGTGGTCGCACGAGCAGCCACCGCAGGCCCAGCAGGGGTCGAGCTCGTCCTGGACCAGTGGCAGCCCGAGCAGCGCCGCTGCAGCCTGCACGCGCTCGGTGTGCCCGGCCGGTGCGAGCGCGGCCCGCCCATTCTCGCCGAACGAAAGCTCCGCGACCGCCTGGAAGCCCGCGCGGGTGATCCCTACACCCGAAGGCAGGTTCTCCGGCGCATGGATGATCCAGAGCCGGGTCGCCGGTGGGCATTCGCGCCGCACGATCTCCGCCAGCAACGCGGGGTAGATCCCGCGGCCGCGAAACGCTGGTAGCGTCGCGAAGTCCCAGAGGTAGCGATTGCCCGCGGGCAGTTCGAACCGGAGCCCGAGTTCGCCGATGTCGCACGTGCGGGTCGCGACCCAGCCGTAACCGGCTGGCTCGCCATCCACGGAGATGACATACGGCCGGTGTCCTTCCGCGCGCCGCCGCGCGACCTCCGCCTCGGGAAGCGCCGCCATCGCCGCGATCGCCGCGTCCGCCTGCGGCGACTCCACGGTCATGCCGGCGGGGAGCGTCATCTCGGGTTGGCCGTCTTCGTACCACCAGGTTGCCAGTGCCATTGCAGTTCTCCTGTGTTGTTGATGGCACCAGCGTGCGTCCGTCGACCGGCCCCCGAATCACACCGACGGGTGAATGCGAAGGGTGAACGCGGCTTAGGTTCGGCCGCCCTACCATAAACGGCATCCTGCGATGCGGAGCCGCCCTGATGGCCCCAACGGCAGCCGTGCCCCTGCTTGAGACGAAGCTACGCCCGCCGCGCCCGCGGGCGTCGCTGCTCGATCGTCCGCGGCTGGCCGGCCTCGCGCAGAAGGTGCTCGATGTCCCGCTGACCGTGGTTTCCGCGCCCGCCGGCTTCGGCAAATCGACCCTGATGGTCGCCTGGTACCACGCGCTTGCCGGGCAGGCGGCGGTTTGCTGGCTCTCCATCGACGAAACGGACAGCGATGCGAACCAGTTCGCGCGCTATCTCGCCGAGGCGTACCGCCGCGCCAACCCCGGGAGCGAACTGGCCGGGAACGACACGCCGGTGGAGGCGCTCGCCGGCGCCATCGTGAACGAGGTCAGCCTCACCGAGCGGCCCACGGTGCTCATGCTCGACGACTACCACCTGATCGCCTCGCCACGGGTGGATGGCGCGCTCGGGTTCCTGCTCGAACGTGCGCCGGCGAACCTCCACCTGGTCATCGGCAGCCGCACCGACCCCGCCCTGCCGCTGCCGCGGCTGCGGGCGCGCGGCCGGCTCCTCGAAGTGCGCGCCGACGACCTCCGCTTCACCGGCGAGGAGGCCGGCGAGCTGCTGAACGGCGCGGAACAGCTCGGGCTCGCGCGTTGGCAGGTGGAAGCCCTCGAAGCGCGCACCGAAGGTTGGGCCGCGGCCCTGCAGCTCGCCGCCCTGGCAGCCCGCGGGGCATCGGAGCCGAACCAGTTCGTCAGCAGCTTCGGCGGTTCGCATCGCTTCGTGTTCGATTACCTCGCCGAGGAGGTGCTCGGCGCCCAGGACGACGAGACGCAGCTCTTCCTGCTCCGGACCTCCATTCTCGAACAGCTCTCCGGGCCACTCTGCGATGCGGTGACGGGGCTCGGTGGCGGGGCGGCCCGGCTCGCCCGGCTCAACCGCGCGAACCTCTTCACTGTTGCCCTCGACGACGAAGGAAACTGGTACCGCTACCACCATCTCTTCCGCGACTTCCTTCGCCGCCTGCTCGAAGAGCGCCACCGGGAGGAGGTCGCGGCGCTCCATCGCCGCGCGTCCGAATGGCTCGCGGCGCAGAACCGCGTCGAGGAGGCCGTCCCGCACGCGCTCGCTTCAGGCGACGAAGCGTGGGCACTCGACCTCATCGAACGGGGCATGCCGGCTGCCACGCTCCGCGGCGACATCCTCACGCCCGGGTTCGAACGGTGGCTGCAAGGCATCCCCCGCGAGGAGATCGAAGCCCGGCCCCGCATTGCGCTCCCGGTCGCGCTCTCCCGCGCCCTCAACGGCCGCCTCGATGGGACGCTCGAGCTGGTCGAAAACGCCGAACAGGTGCTCGAAGGGCCACCATCCGGTCATAACGACCTGCCCGAGGACGAGCGGCAGTACCTGCGCGGCGCTGCCAACCTCGCGCGCGCGTATGTCGCGCGCTTTCGCGGCGAACCGGATAACGCGCTCACCTTCGTCGACCGGGGCGCGGCCACAGCGGCAGACCCGCTCGTCCGCGCCTGGCTGGGGATGAAGCGCCAGCTCATCCTGTTCGAGGAGTGGGCGCCGGGGAAGGAGCCGTCGCACGAGGCGCTCGAAGCCGCTGCCCGGAACTGCTACGCGGCCGGCCACCTGGCCGGGGCAACGGCCATGAAGGTCCTCGAGTTCTACCGCCTCGTGTTCTCCGGGCAGCTCAACGAGGCCGAGCGCCACATCCGGGCTGCGCTCACCGAGGCCTACGAACGGAACGCGCTCCCGGCGCTCGGGATGCTCCACGGCGCGCTTTCGGAACTGTGCTACGAACGCGGCGACCTCGACGAGGCCGAAGACGAAGCGACCCGCTGTGCCCAGCTCGGGGCGCCCGGCGCCGCTCCCGGGCTCTTTACGCCGCCGGAAGTGACGCTGGCACGCGTGCAGGCGGCGGATGGCCGCATCGAGACGGCGCGCGCGTCGCTCGAACTCCTCGAAGAGCGCGCCCGGCGAGTCGAGACCGTGCAGGGCAAGTGCCTCTTCCCGGTGCTGGCGGCGCAGTTGCACCTCCTGCTCGGGGACGTCGCCGCCGCGAGGCGCTGGGTGGATTCGCTGACCCTACCGCCGCCCGGCGCGCGCGACTTCGACTCGGAACACG
>JBLNCO010000140.1:0-11926 GCA_050260715.1 Hyphomicrobiales bacterium
CCCGGCTCGCCCGGTCACCCCCGGACGCTCCCTGACGGTGGCGGCTCTGACACAAACCTTCCCCCGGGTACGCCCCGGTCAGTACCGCGACCGTCAGGGAGCGCAAGGCATCACGCATGCCGCTCCCTTCCCGCGTTGCCCGGACCCTACGTCCCCCCGGAATCGCCGATCGACAATCGACAATCGTCAATCCCCAGTCTCGCCCGGTCACCCCCGGACGCTCCCTGACGGTCGCGGCTCTGACTCCGTAGCGGGCACTGGGCACTGGCCACTCGGTACTCGGTACTCGGTACTCGGTACTCGCCCCCCATCGCCGCAGGCGCCCGCGACGTTGTACGCTTCCCCCATGACACTCCAGGTTGGCCAGCCGGCTCCCCAGTTCTCGCTCCTCAACAAGAAGCGCGAACCCATCACCGAGCAGTCGTTCCCTGGCAAGCACCTCGTGCTTGCCTTCTACCCGCTCGCCTTCACCGGTGGCTGAACGTCCGAAATGACGGCCTTCCGGACGCATGAAGATGCGTTCAAGCGGGCCAATGCCCAGGTCCTGGGCATCTCGATGGACTCCTTCGCCGCCGCCGGACGCTTCGAGGAAGACCTCGGCATCGACTTCCCGCTGCTGAGCGACTTCCCGAAGGCGCTCTGTGGCCGCGCCTACGGCATGTACAACGAAGAGTACGGCGTGCACATCCGCGGGACTGTCGTCGTCGATAAGGATGGCGTCGTCCGCGACATCTACATCGAGCACCGCGACTTCGAATCACATCCGCCCCACGCACTCGAAGTGCTGCGGTCGTTGGGCGAAAACCCCGACTGATGGAGCTGGCCACCGCCCGCCTTCGCCTCCGGCGCCCGACGCGCGCCGAGGCGGAGGCGCTGGCCGCCGGGACGCCGCTCGCCTCGACGCGCTGCCTCGACGGGTATCCCACGCCCGACACCTTCGACGCGTTCGCGCCCTACCTCGACGGCCGCCGGCCGGAGCCGCCGTGGCTCATCGTGCGCGCCGCGGATGGTTTCGCCATCGGAGACATCGGCCTCGCTCCGCGTGACCGGCCGGAGGTGGCGACCGGCGGCTACGGCCTCGCGACCGCGGCGTGGAACCAGGGCTACGCGACTGAGGCCCTCATCGCCCTCATCGATTACACGTGGCGAACGTTCCCGGAGGTCACCCGTATCGAGCTCGACGCCCTGCCCGGCAACATTGCGTCGCGCCGCGTGATGGAGAAGGCCGGGCTGCAGCTGCACCACGAGGACCACGAGCTCGCGCTCTACGTGCTGCACCGTCCCTGCTGAGGACGCGGACTTTCCGGATTTCGTTCGTAGACCCGTAGACACCGGCCGGCGGGTGCCGCACAATCGCGCGACGCTCACGCGGCCCTCGCGCTTGCTCCCGTGGAGCACGCAACCGCTGGTTCGTGTGCGGACATATCTGCGCACTTGCCGGCGCGACGAAACGGGGGTCGCTAAGACCATGACTGCATCTCGAAGGACGTCGCTCGCCGCGGGAATCTTCTTCGCCCTGACGTTCGTCCACGTGCTGATCTTCTTTTTCTACGACTCGGTGCTGAACGACGCGGACTACATCCTCGCCGGCGGCGACGACACCGCCCTCCGATTCGGCGCCCTCACCGAGCTCGTGGTAGTCGTCGCGAACGTGGCGACCGCCGTCGTGTTGTTCTCGGTGCTTCGCCGCGAACACGAAGGTTTCGCGCTCGGCTACGTCGCGGTGCGGGTGTTCGAATCGAGCATGATCGCCGTCGGGACGCTCAGCCTGCTGGCTGCGCTGACCTTGCGCGAGGATCTCGGGGGAGCCGGCGGAGACGCCGCCTCGCTGAACAGCCTCGGCGCATCGCTCGTTGCGGTGCGCGACTGGACCTTCCTGTTTGGTCCCGGGTTCTGTGCCGGCTTCGGCAACGGCTTCCTGCTGGGCTTCCTCATGTACCGCTCGGGACTGGTGCCGCGGAACATGGCGCTCATCGGCCTCATCGGCGGCCCGCTCTCGCTTGTCGGCTGCGTCTTCGTGCTCTTCGGCCAGTGGGACCAGGACGCGCCCGTCCAGCTGCTGTTCACCGCGGGGGAAATCGCCTGGGGGCTGAGCCTCACCGTCTACCTGATCCTGAAGGGCTTCCGGCCTTCGCCCGTCCTCGAAGGCGGCGCGGTGGATGGCGGCGGGCTGCTACCCGCCGCGGCATAACACTCCCGGACCCCGTCGGGCTTACCGTTCGCCCGAACCCCGGCGGCTCATCGCGGCACCCGGTCGTATACTCGGGAGACACTTCCCGCCGGGGTTCGCCATGCTCTTTCACGACTCGCCCGAACACGCAGCCTTTCGCGCCGAGCTCCGGAAGTTCCTCGCCGAAGAGCTCCCGGCCGACGAATGGGACATGCGCAACGACCGCGAGCACATCACCCCCGAGCAGGCGCGCTTCACCGACCAGTTCCGCCGCAAGCTCGCCGAACGCGGCTGGCTCACCATGGGCTGGCCGAAGGAATTCGGCGGCGCGGGCGCGAGCTACATGACCCAGACCGTCTACATGGAGGAAATGAGCAGCCACGGCGCGCCGGGCGCCTACGACCAGGGCGTCTGGCTCGCCGGCCCGGCCCTGATGATGCACGGCACCCCCGAGCAGCAGCAGCGCTGGCTGCCGCCCATGCGCACCGGCGACTCCCGCTGGTGCCAGCTTTTCAGCGAACCCGGCGCAGGCTCCGACCTCGCCAGCCTGCAGACACGCGCCGTCCGCGACGGCGACGAGTACGTGGTTAACGGCCAGAAGATCTGGACGAGCGGCGCCCACGTCGCCGAATGGGGCATCCTCCTCGCGCGCACCGACCCCGAGGCGCCGAAGCACCGCGGCATCAGCTACTTCATCGTCGATATGAAGACGCCGGGCATTACCGTCCGTCCGCTCGAGAACATGATGGGCAGCGACCACTTCTGCGAGGTGTTCTTCGACGATGCGCGTATCCCCGCCGATTGCCGCATCGGCGAAGAGAACCGCGGGTGGTACATCGCCACCACCACCCTCGACCAGGAGCGCAGCTCCATCAACCGCGTGGTCATGACGCGGAGCACGCTCTACAACCTCATCGGCTATCTCCGCGAACAGCCCGCACTCCGCGCCCGCGACGAACTGCGCCACGAACTGGCGGAACGGGCGATCGAATTCGAGCTCGGCCGCTGGCTCTGCTACCGGGTGGCGCAGATGCAATCCGAAGGCAAGGTCCCGAACTACGAGGCCTCGATCTCCAAGGTCTTCGGCACCGAGCTTCAGCGCCAGATGGGCATTACCGGTATGCGCGTCCTCGGCATGGCCGGCCAGATCGAGCCGCCCTCGCCGTACGCCCCGCTTCGCGGCCGTGTGGAACGCTGGGCCCTGGCGGCGCCGAGCTATACCATCGCCGGCGGCACGAGCGAAGTGAACCGCAACATCATCGCGACCCGCGGCCTCGGCCTCCCGCGCGCCTAGCCCTCAATCCGCGCGATACCGGAGCATCCGGCCTGCGCCCGCGCCAGTGTGCCGGCCCTCTTCGTACGCGACCTCGCCGTTTACCACGACCATGGCGATACCCTTCGGCTCCTGCTTGGGCTCCTCGTACGTCGCGGTGTCCTGCACGGTGGCGGGGTCGAAGAGCACCAGGTCGGCCCAATAGCCCTCGGCCACGCGCCCCCGATTCGTGAGCCCGAACCGCTCGCAGGCAAGGCTCGTCATGCGCCGGACTGCCTCTTCGAGCGGGATGACCCCTCGCTCGCGGACGTACTTCGCGAGCACCCGCGGCATCGTCCCGTAGAGGCGCGGGTGCGGACGTCCCCTCAGGTCCGGGATGCCATCGGAGCCAATCATCATGCGTGGGTGGCGAAGGTTCGTCTCGATGTCCGCCTCGTCGATGATGAACTGGATGCAGATGACCTCTCGTCCGTGCGGCGCTTCGAGCACGTTCCGCACCGTCTCCGCGAGCGTCCACCCGCGCTCCCTGGCGATCTCCGGCAACATGCGGCCTTCGAAGCTGCGTTCGTCGGGGCAGGTGGCGAGCATCACGTTCGCGGCCCACTCCTCGTCGATCGCGTCGAGGTTCACGTACTGCCACATGGGCCCCGAACCGGCGGTGTAGGGGTAGACGTCGAGGGTCGTTTCGAGTCCGGCCTCGTGCGCGGCGTCGACCACCTTCAGCGACTCACCGACGCGGCCCCAGTTCGCCCGGCCCGCCGACTTGTGATGCGAGATGTGCACGCCACAGCCGCTTTCGCGCCCGATGCGAAGCGCCTCCTCCACCGCCTCCAAAAGCCTGTCGCCTTCGTTGCGCATGTGGGTCGCGTAGAGCCCGCCGCGGCTCCCGGCCTCGGTTGCCAGCGCGATGACCTCCTCCGTGTCGGCGAAGCGTCCCGGCTGGTAGATGAGTCCCGTTGAGAAGCCGACTGCGCCCTGGTCCATCGCCTTCGCAACGTGTCCCCGCATCTCGGCGAGCTCCGCTGCGGTTGGCGCGCGGCGTTCGAGCCCCATGACCATCGCTCGCACGCGGTTGTGCCCCACGAGCATGGCGTTGTTGATGGCCGGCCGCCTCGCTTCGACCGTCGCGAAGTACCCCGCGAGGTCCTCCCACTCCGAGGCGGGCCCGACGATGTCTCCCGGCATGAGCGAGCGTCCGGGGATGTTCGGCGCGGCGCTGAAACCGCAATTGCCGCTGATCTCCGTGGTCACGCCCTGCGCGAGCTTGAACTCCATCCCCGGGTAGCGGACGAAGGCGCCGTCGTCGTGCGAATGGGTGTCGACGAACCCGGGCGAGAGGACCATCCCGCGGCCGTCCACCTCGCGCCGGCCAGCCGGCGCTTCGCCCACCGCCACGATCCGTCCGTCCTGGACGGCCACGTCCGCCTGGACCGCAGGGTTCCCGAGGCCATCGAGCACGCGGACGTTGCGGAAGGTGATATCGGCGGGCATGGGCGGCCTCCGTCGCTGGGATGGGCGCAACGATACCGGGTTCAGCCCGTCTTCGGCACACGGAAGGGGGCCCCAACCGGGGCCCCCTTCGCAGTTGGGTCGAGCGTTGCCGCTAGAGGCGGCGCCGCTCGCGCAGGCCGAAGTACGCCAGCGCGCCAAGCGCGATGGCCACGCCGCCCGCGACGAACAGCATGGGGGTGCCGCCGCCGGTGACGCTGTTACCCGAACCGGCGCTCGGAGCGCCGGGCGCCTGCACGCCGGCGACGGCGTTCACGCTCGGGTTCGGGTTCGTGATCGGGACGTTGACGTTGTTGCCGCCGGTCCCGGTACCGCCCGTATTGCCGTTGGTTGGCGGCGGTTGCACGCCACCGGTGTTGTCCTGGGCGGCCTGGTTGTAGAAGCAGACCGTCACCGTCGCGTCCGCTGCGACTTCGACGTCGTTTGCCATCCATGGCGTGTCACCCGTGTTGGCGGGTTCGGCCGGGCAGGTCCCGTCGCTGGCCGCGAGCGACCAGCCGACCGTCTGCCAGCCGCTCGTGCCGAGTTCGACGAGGTCGTACGAACCGGCCTCGACGACCTGGCCCTCCGACGAGCCGTCGGTCGAGAACGGGATGGCGCCACCGCCGTTGATGGTCGCGAAGAACGTGACGCCGGTCGCGTCGCCCTCACCGACGATCGCCTTGCTGAAGACGAGGGTGCCGGTGTTCTCGGTCGGCGGGGTCACCTGCTCGTTGTAGAAGCAGATGACGACGTCCGCTCCCGAGTCGATCGTCACATCGGCGGCGGTCGCGCCGGTGTTGGCCGGCGTGTCCGGGCAGACGCCCGAGCTATCGGCGAAGTCCCAGCCGGTGGTGTTCCAGCCGGGCAGCGCCAGTTCCGTGACGGTCAGCGAAGAGCCGGCGTCGAACTCCATCGGAGCCGACGGCGTGGCCGCCGAGAAGGTGAACGGGGCACCGCCGTTGACGGTCGCCTGGAAGTTCGTGGTGTCCTGGTCGACTTCGTCACCGACTATGACCTTTTGGACCGTCAGCGTGCCGGGCGTTTCGCCGCCGGTGCCGCTTTCGGGCGTGTTGATGAACGTGCACTCGATGGCCGAGCCGGTCTCATCGGCGCCCACCGTGAGGGTGAGCTCGCTGCCGTTGATAGCGGGTGGGTTCTGGCCGCCGGTGCACGTGATGCTCCCGATGTCCCAGCCGGGCACGTCACCTTCGGTGAAGACGTATGTGCCTTCGCCGATGTCGCTGAACGTGCGCGAGTCGTCGCCCGTCAGGCTAAAGTCTTCGACCCCGGTGCCGGTCGCGGTGAACGAAGCCATCTCGCCGCCGGTACCTTCGGTCCAGTTCTTGATGATCGTGATGCTGTTGGTGAGCGTCGACGCCTGCGCGTTCGTGAACGTGCAGGTCACGTCCTCATCCTGCCCGAGGTCGATGCTCACGGTCCGGCCTTCGATGTCAGTCGTGAGGTTGGCCTCGTCCGTTCCGGTGCAGGTGATCGCCGTCAGCGACCAGCCATCCGTCTCGTCCTCAGTGATGCTGAACGTCCCGGCGTCCAGGCTGTCGAACACGATCGTGTTTCCGAGCGCGGTCGCGGGGTCGTCATCGAGGGTGAACGGGTCATTCGTGTCGAAGCCCGTGGTCGTGAAGCCGAACTCGGAGCCGGGCAGGTCGCCGGCGTCCTTGATCAGCGTGATCGAACCGGTCTCGGCAGGCACCGGCTGGTTCACGAACGTGCAAACCACGTTCGCGCCCTCGTTCAGTGCGATGGTGACGGTCCGGCTGAAGTCCGGAGCCAGCGGGGTCTCCGTCGGCATGCCGGTGCAGTTGATGGAGATGAGGTTCCAGCCCGGCATCTCGGCTTCGGTCACCGTGAAGGTGCCCGCTTCGAGGTCCGGGAAGGTGATGCTGCTGGTGTCCTGGTCCAGCGTGAAGGCTTCATCGCCTTCCGCGCCGTTCTCGAACAGCCCGCCCGTCGTCGTGAAATCGGCGCTCCACGTCTCGGTGCTCCCCGCATCCTTCACGATCGTGATCGAGCCGGTCGCGGCCGGTGCGCAGGATTCGTTGTCGGCGATGATGAAGAGGTTGCCGCCCACGCCCAGGAACTCGGCCGTCGGCTCATCGGTCGCCGCCTCGGCCTCCTCCATGGTCGCGCCTGAACGGAAGCCAACGAGGCGATAGAGGTCGCCCGGGTCGTCGCAGTCGGCGTCGATGCCGTTTTCGACCAGGCTGTAGTCGAACGGCAGGTCGAGCAGGTCGCTGGTGATGGTGAAGCCGTTGCTCGCGTCCAGCGTGAAGTTGCCGGCGCCGTTCGGGTTGTTCGTGGCATTCCACGTCGCCGTGAAGTCGAACGAACCGTCGGTCGGCGTTGCGCCGTCGAGCTGCTTCAGGACCGTCACCTGGCCCTGGACCACTTCGGTCTCACAGGAGACGTTGTGGACGGCGATGAAGAGGTCGCCGCTCACGTCGGTGAAGGAGTTGGTGTCGCTCGGAGCCTGGGCGGCCGCGTCCTCGAGGCTCACCGCGGAGCTCGAGTAGCCGGCCAGCCGGAAGTCATCCGGGCCGCTGCAGGTGTCGTCTACGTTCGTTTCCATCAGCGTGTAGTCGAACGGGATGTCGAGCGGCGAGCTGGTGATGGTGTAGCCCGACCCTTCATCGAGCGTGAAGCTGCCGGATTCGGTGCCCCAGTCGGCATCGAAGTTGAACGTGCCACTCTCGGCCAGCGCGCCGTTCACGAACTTCCCGATGGTCACGGTGCCGGTCTCCGCCGCGGCGCAGCTCGCGTTATGGACGATGACCGTCGAGCTCTGTGTCTGGCCGGTGAGCATCAGCGTCGACGACATCTGGGCCGCCTCGGTCGATGGCCCTTCGGTGTTCGGGCGAACTTCGAATCCCACGAACCGGTAGAGGTCACCGGGGTCGTCGCAGTCACCGTCGATGCCGTTCTCCACGAGGCTGTAGTCGAACGGGAGGCTCAGTTCGCTGGTAGTCGTGGTGAAGTTGTTGCTGGCGCCGAGCGTGAAGTCGCCCGTTCCGTTCGGGTTGTTCTCCGCGTTCCACGTCGCCGTGAAGTCGAAGCTACCGTCCGTTGGCGTGGCGCCATCGACCTGCTTGACGATGGTCACAGTGCCCGTTTCGGCGCCGCCGCCCTGCTCCGCCTCGTTGTACACACAGACGATGGTGGTCCAGTTCGCCTGCGGCACGTTCACCATGGCGGTTGCGTCGGTGACGGTCGGTTCGGCCGGGCAGGCGACGCTGCCCTGCGTGAAGGCGTAGCCCTGGAGGGTGAAGCCGTCCGCGGGGGCTTCGGCGATGGTGTGGTCGCCGACGTCCGCCGGCATAGCGCCAGTCGACGTGTTCGGCGTGAAGGTGAAGGGATCGCCGCCGTCGATCGTGGCGGAGAACTCGGTATCACCGAACTGGTCGTCGGTGTCGTTGGTGACGATCTTCCGGACCTCGATGAAGCCGTTCGTCGGGGTCTGCGCCTCCGCCTCGTTGTACACGCAGACGATGGTGGTCCAGTTTGCCTGCGGCACGTTCACCGTGGCGGTGGCGTCGGTGACGGTCGGTTCGGCCGGGCAGGCAACGCTGCCCTGCGTGAAGGCGTAGCCCTGGAGGGTGAAGCCGTCCGCGGGGGCTTCGGCGATGGTGTGGTCGCCGACGTCCGCCGGCATGGCGCCAGTCGACGTGTTCGGCGTGAAGGTGAACGGGTCGCCGCCGTCGATCGTGGCGGAGAACTCGGTATCACCGAACTGGTCGTCGGTGTCGTTGGTGACGATCTTCCGGACTTCGATGAAGCCGTTCGTCGGGGTTTGCGTCTGCACTTCGTTGTAGAAGCAGACGATCGTCGTGAAGTTTTCCTGGATGTCGACCGAAGCCGGGCCGCTGCCGCTATTCGTGGGCTCTGCCGGACACGCGACGCTCCCCTGCGTCAGCGCCCATCCAACCTGCGCGAAGCCGTCGGCCGGGACTTCCGTCACGGTGTGCGAACCGGTCGTCGTGGGCATGGCGCCCGACGACGCGTTCGCCGAAAACGTGAACGGCGACTCGCTGTCGATCATCGCCGAGAACGGCGTGTCGCCGAACTCGCCATTCGTGTCGTTGGTGAGAACCTTTCGAACCTCGACGAAGCCCGTCGAGAGCTCGGACCCTTGCACGTCGTCGTTCGTCAGCGTGCAGACGGCGCTGCCACCGGCGACAACCGTCACCGCCCCGCTCGCGTCGCAGTCGCCGCTGAAGCTGCTGGTGTAGTTCGCGTTCGCCGACTCGGAG
Organism: Hyphomicrobiales bacterium; assembly: GCA_050260715.1. Taxonomy (GTDB): domain Bacteria; phylum Chloroflexota; class Dehalococcoidia; order Tepidiformales; family Tepidiformaceae; genus JALOAP01. The sequence goes on from JBLNCO010000140.1 coordinate 9,200, forward strand.
ACGGTGTACGTCCCGGCGGCCAGGTCGTACGAGACGCCGCTTTCCGAACCCGCGTCGGAGCCGACGACGGTCCCGCCGCTGTCCGTGACGCTCAGCGTGAAGTCGGAAGCCGAGGCGCTGCCGCCGTTGCTGTCGTTGATGACGTGCTTGACGACCGTCAACGTGCCCGTCTCGGGCGTGCTCGCGATATCGTCGTTCGTGACCGTGCAGCTCGCCGAGCCGCCTTCGCTCAGGGTGACGTTGCCGCTGGCGTCGCAGTCACCGCCATAGCTCACGGTGTAGCCGGGATGGTCGCCTTCGACGACCGCGTAGCTGCCGGCGTCCAGCGTGTAGCTGACCCCGCTCTCGGAGCCGCGGTCCATTTCGACTGCACTCCCGCCGCTGTACACGCCGATGTTGAAGTCGCCCGCGTCGAGCGCGCCGCCGTCGTCGTTCACGACGTGCTTCGTGACGGTCAGGGTGCCGCTGCCACCCGTGGATCCACCGTCGCCGCAGTCGATGCCATTGGCTTCGGAGCCCTGGCCCTCCCAGACGAGGGACCCGGCCGAGGCGGCGGTCACGATGATTTTGCCAGCGCCCGCCAGCGTGACGTTCCACTGGGCGTTGGAGCTGCTGTTGCTGGTGTCTTCGTCCGCGGTTGCGGTCATTGCGGCGCCGCCATCGACCGTATAGGTGACGGTCAGCGTGCCTCCGGTGCCGCTTTCCGCGTGTGGCGCTACGAAGTGGAAGAGGGCGCCGCCCTCTACACAGGTCGAACTGCTGATGTTGAGCTGGGTCGAATCCTGTGTAGCGAGCGCCGTGTTGTCGTGGCGCGCGATACCTGCGCCCACGGCGAACACGACGGCCAGTAACGCGGCGAGGGTAAGGGCTACACGCCGCCTCCTGGACTTCCCGTACATCGCGAGTGTCATTCGCTTCCTCCGTCCCTGCTTGAGGAACTGGCCTGGGCCGGCTGCCACCGGCACTGTCCGGAACGATTTCCCGCAGCACGAACCGCGGGTCCTTGCGCAGCGGCGCGATCGCCGTTATCCGCGCGGCCGTACCGTCTCCACCCACGGCCGGACCCGGCAGGCACAGAATTCAGCCCACACTCACCCGGTCTCGCGGCGTCCTACCCTGGCCGGCCGGCTTCAGGCGAGGGCAATCGCAAGCAGCGCGAACGACACCGCGATCAAAGCGGCACCAAACCCAACCTGCATGGCTCCCTCCCCGTTTCCGCTCGGCAGCAGGGCTATTGCCACTGTATGTGTGACGCGGGGACCGTCCATAAACCTCGTTTCAACCGGGGTTACACCGCGGTTGCAAGGTCATCCCCCTTTCCCCCGGGCAGGTTGCCGGGCCCGGAGACGAGGCGTGGCCGGGTGCGATTGCGCCTCCCCGTTCTTTCGTCCGAACCAGGGCGGAGAGCCCGCAGCGAAGCCAGCAGCTGCGAACGGCGCGCCGCGTCCGGGCGCGGAAAGGGCGGGGCCGCACACGCGGCCCCGCCCACCCGGACGTTCACCACCGGCCGGGTGTAGAAGGTGACGGTGGTCTCCTGGTTGTCGCCGCGGCGCTCGTCGCGCCGGCATCGAGCGCACCGCCGTTGACGCGCGCGCCGATGACCTGGAAGCCGGGATCAGGTGCCTCGGTCACGGTGTAGGCGCCGTCGGTGATGCCGGGCAGCGCGAGGCTCCCGTTCGGCAGGGTGAAGTCCTGGCCGCCCGGGACTCGGGCCCACCGGCGTTGACCGACGACGTGTTTTGAAGGTCCTCGTTCGCCTCGATGACCAGGCCATCGGGGCGGCCCTGCAGGCGAGCGGCGTCTAGCTGCGGCCCGCCCAGGTCGGGCGCCGCGCGTGCCGCTCGTACTCCCCGCGCGACTCCTGTTCGTCGTCCGCAACCATCCCGAGGTGGTGGCGGTAGACCATTTCGCCGCCAATCCAGCCGGAGACAAGGAGCCCGGCTACTCCGATGGCGTGCAGCACGATCACGGTCGCGAGCGATCCGCCGTCCGTCGCGCCGTCGTCGAGCATCAGCAGCATCGCGATGAGGTACAGCAGCACCACGCCCAGGTTGAGCACCATGTGCGTCAGGGCCATCGTCCGTGCGTCGCTCTTCGCCGCGAGGGTGAGGAAGTCGCCGAAGCCCGGGAGCGCGGCAATCACCGCCGAAATGATGGCGGCAATGCCTGTCCAGAACGCGATGTCGTACCACATCTTGTCCTTGTCGGTGCCCAGGTAGATGAAGTCGCTAACCAGCGCCCAGACGAACAGCCCGATGGGCACCACGACCAGCATCGGGTGTATCGGGTGACCGGCAATCGCGAATTTGCTCTTCACGGCCGACTCCTTCTGGTTCTCATGCCAGTTAAGGAAATGCCCGGGCGCCGAATGGCAAGCGGACGGGCCGCGGCCGTTGCAGCCCTATCGCACAATATGCTGGGCCGCCCGGGTTCCCGAACTGCAGCCTGGGAGGTGCAAAACAGACGGAAGACAACGCGGACGGCCCACCTTAGTGTCGGCTATGCCCGGCGCTTTGAATAGGGCGCGTCAAGATTCGCCGCTAGCTTCCCGGCTGGTACGACCCGAAGCTCCAGTAATGCCCTTCGAGGTCGAGCGTGCCGTAGTCGCGGCCGCCATAGGGCTCGTCCTGCGGCTCGTGGAGGATCTCGGCGCCCGCGGCCTTCGCCCGGGCGAAATGCGCATCGGGGTCGGGCACGACGCAGTAGATGTCCTGGGTCGCGCCGCCG
>JBLNCO010000141.1:0-5588 GCA_050260715.1 Hyphomicrobiales bacterium
GTCTCGGCTCCGGTCGATGTGATGTTCGAAGCCGCGCGGCGGGCGCTGGACCGGGCGGGCGAAGCATGATCGTCCTCGGCAGCCTCATCGTCCTCGCCATCTTCCTCGTCACCGGCTGGGCCGTGGCCACCGAGATGTTCCAGCACCGCGCATGGCGCCGCCGTGTCGAGGAGGGCGACGTCGGCATCGTCGCCGCACTCATCGAAGAGGCCCTGAACACCTGGCGCCGCGGACGGCCCCCGCGTGGCACGCCCGCGAACCTCTGGGCCGGCGTCCAGGCCGCGCAGCTCGTTGCCGTCACGCACGACACCGCCACGCTTTCGGCCGCCGCCGAAGGCGAGTTCCGCACCGAAGGCGGCCGGCGCGTGCAGGTCGCGTCGGCGCTCGATGAGGCCATCGCCCTCGCCGCGAAGCTCTGCGACATGATGCTGTACGATGTCCCGAACCTCCGGCTCGGTGCCGTCCGGGTCGATGTCTACTCCACCTTCACGGGAAGCGATGGGACTCCGGTGCAAAAGCCGATCCTGACCACGACCGCCGACCGCGCCGTCGCCGACGACCTCGCGTGGGAAGCGCTCACGCCCGAGGAGATCCTCGGCCGCTTCGAGACCCACTTCGAGCGGGCGCCGAACGGCCAGCCCGTGCCCGTCGGCCTCCCACCCGTCGAAGGTTCCCTTCCCGAACAACCGCGCGCGGCCGAAGCGCCGTCCGGGATCCCGGAGTCCGGCGCATAATGCAGTGCGCGAGCTCGACTTCAGCAGGCCAGGTAGTGGCGGAGGACCGTTGTGGGTGAGTTCCGGTTTCTAACGGCGGGCGAAAGCCATGGCAAGGGGCTGACCGCCATCATCGAAGGGCTGCCCGCCGGCCTCCCGCTCTCGGAGGACGACATCGCCCGCGACATGGCCCGCCGCCAAAGCGGCTACGGCCGCGGCGGCCGCATGAAGATCGAACAGGACCGCGCCGAAATCACCGCCGGCGTACGCCATGGCCGCACGCTTGGCTCCCCCGTCGCGCTCTGGGTGCAGAACCGCGACTGGGTCAACTGGACCGAGAAGATGGCCGTCGAGACCGTCGAAGCCGAGATCGAGCGCGTCACCCGCATGCGCCCCGGCCACGCCGACCTTCCCGGCAGCATCAAATACGGCTTCGACGACGTACGAAACGTGCTCGAACGCGCCAGCGCCCGCGAGACGGCCGCGCGCGTCGCTGTCGGTGGCGTTGCCAAGCGCCTCCTCGATGAGTTCGGTGTGACCTTCCACAGCCACACGCTGAGCATCGGCAAGGTGCGTTCGCGCCCGGCCGGGCCGATCGACTGGGCGGCCGTCGAGGACGACCCCGTGCGCGCCGCCGACCCCGAGGCGGGCAAGGCCATGGTCGAGGCGATCAACGCTGCCAAGCAGGACGGCGACACCCTCGGCGGCGAGGTCGAGGTCCGGGTCACCGGCGTCCCCATCGGCCTCGGAAGCCACGTGCAATGGGACCGCAAGCTCGATGGCCGCATCGCCCAGGCCATCTGCAGCATCAACGCCTTCAAGGGCGTGGGCTTTGGCTTTGGCTTCGAAGGCAGCGCCATGCGCGGCTCGAAGGTCCACGATGTCATCCTGCCGCGCGAGCAGTGGGACGGCCGTCCCTGGCGCCACGCCACCAACAACCACGGCGGCATCGAAGGTGGCATGACAACCGGAGAGCCGATCATCGTCCGCGCCGCCGTCAAGCCCATCCCCACGCTCGCCCACCCGCTCCCCTCGGTCGACCTCGACACCGGCGAGGAGGTGATCGCCCACTACGAGCGGAGCGACGTCTGCGTGGTCCCGGCGGCCGGCGTCGTGGCCGAGGCCATGATCGCCATCATCCTCGCCGACGCCTGGCTCGAGAAGTTCGGCGGCGACACCCTTGCCGAGGTCCGCGCGAACCACGACGCCTACCTCGGCACCATTGGCCCCCGCGCGCTCCGCTGAGCCGATGAACCCGAACTGCATCGTCCTGGTCGGCCTGTCGGGCAGTGGCAAGTCCACCGTCGGCAAGCTCATCGCCAACCGCCTCGGCTGGCAGTTCCTCGACACCGACCAGCTCATCGCAGACGAGGCCGGCAAGCGCGTCGAGGACATCTTCGCGAAAGAGGGCGAGTACGCCTTCCGCGAGCGCGAACAGCGGGCGCTCGATGCGGCCACGCGGCTCGACCACGTCGTCATCGCCACCGGGGGCGGCGCCCCGACGACCGCCCCCTCGCGCGACGCCATCGGCCGCGGCTTCGTCGTCTGGCTCGTGGTGTCGCCCGAGCGCGCCGCCAGGCGCCTCGCCGAGAACCCGGAGACCGAGGCCCGGCCGCTCCTCGCGGGCGATCCCGGCACGCGCCTGCGCCAGCTCCTCGACGAGCGCCAGTCGCTCTATCAGCTCGCCGACGCCGCCGTCGACGTCGATTCCCTGACCCCCGAACAGTGCGCCGACGAGGTCATCCGGCTCTGGCACGAAGAACGTAATGCCGCCCACGCCGGCGTTCGCCGCTTCGGCTCCGACGGCAGCACCGCCGCCGAAGACGGCGAGGCCGACCCCGTGGCGGCGGTCGTGAAAACGCCGCAGGCTTCGTACCCGGTCATCGTCCAGCCCGGCAGCCTCGCCCGGCTGGGCGGCATCTGCCGCAGGCTCGGGCTCAACGGCCGCGCTTTCGTCATCAGCGACACCGCCGTCGGCCCCATCGCCGTGCCCGGCGCGATGGCCAGCCTCTCCGCCGCCGGCTACGTCGCCCGCTCCTTCGAAATCCCCGCCGGCGAAGCCGAGAAGACGCTCGCGACAGTGGCGAGGGTGTACGACTGGCTCATCGGCGAACGCGTCGAGCGCTCCGACTTCGTGGTCTGCCTCGGCGGAGGCGTCGTCACCGACCTTGCCGGGTTCGCCGCTGCTACCTGCCTCCGCGGCATCGCCTTCGTGCACGTGCCTACCAGCCTCCTGGCCATGGTCGATGCCGCGGTCGGCGGCAAGACCGGCGTCGACCACCCGCTCGGCAAGAACCTCATCGGCGCCTTCGCACAACCCCGCGCCGTCGTGATCGACCCCCGGCTGCTCGAGTCGCTGCCCCATCGCCACCTCGTGAACGGCTGGGCCGAGGTCCTGAAGCACGGCCTCATCCTCGACGAGACCCTGGTCAGCGACCTCGAAGACGATGCCGCCGACCCCGCCGCCCTGATGTCGCCGACGCTCATCGCCCGCAGCGTCGCCATCAAAGCCGCAGTCGTCTCCGACGACGAACGGGAGGCCGGCCGCCGCACGCTCCTGAACTACGGTCACACCGTGGGGCACGCCATCGAGGCCGTTACCGGGTACAGCACCTACCTCCACGGCGAAGCCGTCGCCGTGGGCATGCACGCCGCGGGCCGGATCGCGGTCGAAATGGGCCTGCTCATGCCCGAAGAGCTCGAGCGCCAGCAGCGGCTCATCCGGCTCTACGGCCTCCCCGAGCGCGCCCCCGGCCTCGATGCCGCCGCCATCCTCGACGCCACCCTTTCCGACAAGAAGGTTCGCGGCGGCAGCGTCCGCTGGGTGCTGCTCGAAGGCATCGGCCGCGCGGTCGTCCGCGATGGCGTCCCCGAGGAGGTCGTGCGCTCCGCGGTCGCGGCGGTCGTCGCATGACATTCGGCTTCGAGCTCGTCTCCGACCCCGCGACGCCCGTCGGGCCCCGCGCGGGCCTGCTCACGACGGCACATGGCAAGGTTCACACGCCCGCCTTCATGCCCGTCGGCACGCTCGCCAACGTGAAAACCCTCATCCCCGCTGAGGTGGCCGCGACCGGCGCCGAGATCCTGCTCGTCAACGCCTACCACCTCTTCCTGCGCCCAGGCCACGAGCTCATCGAGCGCCTCGGCGGCGTCCACCGCTTCATGGACTGGCACGGTCCAGTCCTCTCCGACAGCGGCGGCTTCCAGGTGTTCAGCCTCGCCCGCCTCCGCAAGGTCGACGAACGCGGCGTTCGCTTTCGCTCCCACATCGATGGCTCCGAGCACTTCTACAGCCCCGAGCTCGCCATCGAAGTCCAGCGCGCACTCGGCGTCGATATCGCCATGCCCCTGGACCACGTCGTCGAAGGACGCGCCGCCGAGCCCCTCGCCCGCGACGCCGCCGAACGCACCCTCCGCTGGTACGAACGCTGCCGGGCCGCTGCCGGCGGCCTCACCGTCTTCGCCATCGTCCAGGGCGGCACGCACCCCGATCTCCGCCGCTGGCACGCCCGCGAGCTCGCCGACCTCGATGCCCCCGGCTACAGCATCGGCGGGCTTAGCGTCGGCGAAAGCAAAGACGCGATGTGGGCCATGACCGAAATCGTCACCGCCGAGTTGCCCGCCGGCCGCCCCCGCTACCTCATGGGCGTCGGCAGCCCCGAGGACCTCGTCAACGCCGTCGCTCGCGGCGTCGACATGTTCGATTGCGTGCTCCCCACCCGGCTCGGGCGAAACGGCTCCCTTTTCACCGACACCGGCCGCGTCAACATCCGCAACGCCCGCTACCGCGAAGAGCCCGCCCCCGTCGACCCCGGCTGCGACTGTTTCGCCTGTACCCACTACAGCGCCGCTTACCTCCACCACCTCTTCCGCAACGACGAGCTCCTCGGGTACCGGCTCGCCACCATTCACAACGTCCGCTACCTCGTGCGGCTCAGCGAGCGCATCCGCCAGGCGATCCAGGGCGGCGAGTTCCCCGCGTTCGCCGAAGAGTTCCTCGCTCACTACCGGCCCACCGACGAAGCCATGCGCGCCGAACAGAAGGCCCGCTGGGCCGCCCGCCCGCGAACGTAGGTTCGAACTTGACGGAACGTCGCCGAATGCGAAACCTGAGCCGCTGAGCGGAATTGAGCGGACCCGCGCATCGAATCGGAAACCTTAACATTCCAACCACTGGACGAAACGGCCACTCTGGCCGAGTATGGTTGAGAGCGACGGCACGGGCTCAACCGCGCCGTCCCCCCGCACCCCAGGAGCACGAGCTCGAGGGGTTCCGCCGAGCGGAGGCGGGGAAGCGAGTTGACAGGTCCGAGAGGGCCAGCTAGTCTTCTCGTTCGGGCCTTGCGAAAGGCCGGCGCACTTTAACAACTGGATAGCGGACGAAAGAGAACAGTTCGGGAACCCGTTAAAGGGAACTGAACCGGTCTACGGATCGGTGAGATTCTTTTTCGGAGAGTTTGATCCTGGCTCAGGACAAACGCTGGCGGAATGTATTAGGCATGCAAGTCGCACGAACCTTCGGGTTAGTGGCGGACGGGTGAGTAACACGTGGGTAACCTGCCTCGTAGTGGGGAACAACTCGCCGAAAGGTGAGCTAATTCCGCATAACACTCCCGGTGAGAGTCCGGGTAGTAAAAGCTTCGGCGCTACGAGAGGGGCCCGCGGCCGATTAGCTAGTTGGTGGGGTAATGGCTCACCAAGGCGACGACGGGTAGCCGGCCTGAGAGGGTGTCCGGCCACACTGGGACTGAGATACGGCCCAGACTCCTACGGGAGGCAGCAGTGGGGAATATTGCACAATGGGCGGAAGCCTGATGCAGCGACGCCGCGTGAGGGATGACGGCCTTCGGGTTGTAAACCTCTTTCAGCAGGGAA
>JBLNCO010000142.1:0-4188 GCA_050260715.1 Hyphomicrobiales bacterium
CCTGGATCGCGCGGTCCGCCGCTTCGCACACCAGCCGGTTGGCGAAGTAGTTGCACATCGCAACCTTGTCGCTGATTTCCATGTGGTGCTTCTGGTCGAGCTCCCAGGCCGTCTTTCGCACGAGCCAGCGAGCCATCTCGGCCTGCGTCTGCAGCTCCACCAGCGGCCACTGGATCGCCTGCCGTTCGGCCAGCGGCTTCCCGAAGGTCACGCGGTTCTTCGCGTATTCGACCGACGCGTTGATGCAGTATTGCGCCGCGCCCACGCCCGAAGCCGCCTGCCGGATGCGGTTCTCGTGGGTGAACGTGTTCGCCAGCGCGAGGCCATCGCCTTCGCGGCCGAGCATGGCCGTCGCCGGCACGCGCACGTCCTTCAGCGTGACTTCCGCGTGGTCGGTCGGCATGTTGAACGTCCACCACATGAAGTCGACCGAGAAGCCTTCGGCGTTCGTTGGCACGATGAAGCAGCTGATGCCCCGGGCGCGGCCCTGGTCGCCGGATGTTCGCGCGAAGATCAGGTCGTGGGTGGCGTTGTGGAGGCCGCTGTTGAAGCGCTTTTGCCCGTTGATGACCCACTCGTCGCCGTCGCGCACGGCGGTTGTTTCGAGCCACGACGCGTCCGAGCCGTGGTTCGGCTCCGTCAGCCCGAAGGCGACGCGGGTCGAGCCATCGAACATGCCGTCGAGGAACTGCTTCTTCTGCTCCTCGGTGCCGTAGTTCTCCCACATCTTCACGGTCGGGAAGTTGCCCACCACCGACGACTCGTTCTGCAGGTCGTTGTGCAGTCCGAGCCCCTTGGATGCCAGGTGCTCCCGGATGATGGCCATGCCGAGGTTCGTGCCATCGCGGCCGCCGTACTTCTTGGGCAGGGCGTAACGCAGGAAGCCGGCCTTATCGGCCCGGCGGCGCATCTCCGCGAGCAGCTCTTCCCAGTCCTTGCGCGGCACGCCGCCGTTCTCGAAGTCGGTCCGCGAGTACTCGCGCCGGTGGTCGAAGAAGCGGATGTTGTCATCCTGCTGTTCGAGCGGCTTGATCTCCCGCTCGATGAACTCATCCAGCTCCTTCAGGAAGTCCTGGATGTCCTGGGGTATTTCGAAGTCCATGAAATCCTCCTCGGCTTGCGGCCGGCTATTTCCGTTCGTTCAGCTGTTTCCACTCGTTCGGGCTGGCGATGCGAACCTTGTTCACGACGGTCTGGTACAGGTACGGCAACAACTTCGCTTCGTTCTCGCCGTCGAAGTCGCCGCGCTGGATGCGCTCGACGAGCTCGCCGTTCCGTTCCGAAAGCCGCCGGGTGAACGCATGCTGCCCTTCCGGCATCGGCTCCGGCCCGAGCAATTCGTCGAGACTCCGCCACTCCTCGCGCATGAAGCCGTCGTCCATCTTCAGTTCGCGCTCGAGGATGCCCATCGAATTCGCGGCCACCTGGAACTGGAATCGCTCCCAGCGGTCGCGCGCGTTCGCCGCGCGGTCCCGCATGAAGGCTGCGAGCGCGTCCAGGAGCTCGGTTGCGGTCGGCCTATCCTGCATTGGCCATCATCCTCTCGACGACGCCCGTCAGGCGCAGCACCTCGAGCTCCGTCTCGGCCGTCCGGCGGCCGATCGCGGCGAGCTCGTGGCTCACCTGGTTCCCGTCGAGGTGCACCTTCGCCTGCATCATCGTGATCTGGCACCAGCGGATGTTCTGAAGCACCTCCCAGGCGGCCACTCGTTCACGGCTGATGGGCCGTTGCGCTGCGCGTTCGTACGCCTGGATCCACTCTTCGCGCGAGGCCAGCCCGCCTGCTTCGAGGTCCGGCCGCGAAAACCGCCAGACGCGCGTGCAAAGCCAGGCCAGGTCTTCCTCGGGCTCCCCGAGGTGCGTCCCTTCCCAGTCGAGCACCGAGGTCAGCCCGCCTTCGTCGTAAAGCATGTTCCCGATGCGGAAGTCGCCGTGGACCACGCAGGGCTCACGCTCGCCCGAAGGCAGCGCGGCGATCTGCCGGTCGATCCAGCGGAACGCCCATTCGAGCGCGGGGTGCGGGTTCAGCAGGTCGTGGCGGTAGTTCTCCTCGACCGAGCGGCGCATGTACCGCAGGCCGTCCTCTCCGCCCTCCGGGCCGCGCATCCCGGGCGCATCGGCGACGTCGGCCGCGGTTAGCGTGTGGATGCGCGCGAGGTCTTCCGCGAGCTGCGGGATCATCGCCTTCCGCGCCGCCGCGAACGCGTCGTTCGTGAGCAGCTGGCGCGGGTTCGTGTCGCCGCGCACGCGGGCCATCACGAGGTAATCCGCACCGACCTCTTCGCCACCGACGGCGATGGGCTCCGGGCAGCGGACGCCGCGTTTAAACGCGGCCCGCAGCACCTCGAATTCGCGGCGCGTCTTCTCGTAGTCCCGCCGGCCTGGCGGCGTCGTGCGGACCACCAGTTCGTGCGTCTTCCCCCCGACCGTCGCATCGACCGCCCACGAATCGTGGACGGCGCCGCCGGCGAGCTTCTTCGGCGGCGGTACCTCGGCGCCGTCGCCGTACAGCCGCTTCGCCGCGGCGATGGCGACCTGTGCCGTGTCCTCGGCATCCACAGTCAACGTCTACGACCCCCCTCACTTCCTTCGTGGCACCGGCGAGGCTCCGCCAGGGAACCATCTCACAGGTCCCCAGGCGGCGCCACTTCGCCCTAGGACCGCGCTGCGATGGCGGTGGCCCGCCGCACTAGGCGCGGCACGGTGAACTCGAATTCGGCCGCGCCCGGGTTCGAAGCCGTGCCCGTGACGTAGTGCACGTACAGCCCTTCGAGGATGAGCGCGAGCTTCCAGAGCGCCATCACGTGGTACCAGCCGAAGTGCTCCATCGTGCGGCCGGTTCGTTCGGCGTAGCGCTCGGCGAGCTCGTCGCGCGCCGGGAAGCCCGGGAGCGCCGTCAGCGGCAGCGGCTCGCCCTCGCGCCAGTCGTCGGGCTTGCCCCACGTGTGCATCAGCCAGCCGAGGTCCGCCAGCGGGTCGCCGATCGCCGCCATCTCCCAGTCGAAGATGGCGATGAGCCGCGCCGGGCTCTCCGCCGAGAACATCACGTTGTCGAGCTTGTAGTCGCCGTGCACCACGGTGGAGGGGCCTTCCTCCGGCTTGTGGTCCGCCAGCCACTTGCCGATGGCGTTGAGCTCGGGCATGTCCCGCACCTTCCCGACGGTGAGGTCCGCCTGGCCCTGCCAGCGCCGCAGCTGGCGGTCGAGGAAGCCCTCGGACTTGCCCTGCAGCCCGGCTGCCTGCCAGTCGGCGCTGTGCATTTCGACGAGCGCATCGACCAGCTCGTAGCCGATGCGCCGCCGGTCCTCCTCCGAGTCGAGCGCCGCCGGGATCTGCTGCCGGATCACCACGCCGTGCTTGCGCTCCATCAGGTAGAACGGCGCCCCGATGATGTCCGTGTCTTCGCACAGCAGCACCGGCTGCGGCACGCGCACGCCGGTCCCCGAAAGCGCCTTCAGGAACCGGTACTCCCGGGCCACGTCGTGTGCGGTCGGGAGCAGCGGCCCGCGTGGCGGGCGGCGAAGGACGTACTCCTCGCCCGCCCGGTACACGAAAAACGTCTCGTTCGAAAAGCCGGCGATGTGCTTTTCGACGCGTGTCTCGGCCTTTGTGTCGAAGAACCCGTCCAGGTAGTCGCCCAGGCTCCGGGCATCGACGATTTGCGCCGTCTCGGATTCATTTGCCATGGAGCGCCTCCTAGAACGTGGCGAAGTCCCAGTTTTCGCCCGCGCGGTACTTCCGCAGCGCCTGCCGCGAAACCACCATGCGGTGCACCTCGTCCGGGCCATCGGCGATGCGGAGGATGCGGGCCGACTTGAACATCGCCTGCAGCGGCGTGTCGGTCGTAACGCCCATCGCGCCGTGCACCTGGATCGCCTTGTCGATCACGTCGCAGGTCACGTTGACCACGAAGAACTTGATCATCGAGACCTCGGTGCGGGCTTCGTCGCCGGTGTCGATCTTCTGCGCCGCCTGCATCGTCAGCAGACGCGCCGCCTGGATGTTCACGAGCGAATCGGCGATCCAGTTCTGGATCGTCTGCTTCTCGGCCAGCGGACCGCCGAAGGCCTCGCGGTTCAGGGCGCGGTTGCACATCAGGTCGAAGGCGCGCTGAGCCTGGCCGAGCGCGCGCATGCAGTGGTGAATGCGCCCCGGGCCGAGCCGCTTCTGCGACAGCAGGAAGCCCGA
>JBLNCO010000143.1:0-7694 GCA_050260715.1 Hyphomicrobiales bacterium
AAATGCAGAGGCCCCGGCGTGCGGGGGATCACGCCGGGGCCGGTGCTGTCGGTAACGGCCGAGCCCTGCGAGGGGGGAACGAGCTCAGCCGCTCTGCATGGGTTACCGAGCCTGCTTCAGCGGCTCGAAGGCAAGGTCCAGCGCGTCGATGCGGCCGGTGAGGAAGACCCGTACGCGGGCGCCGATGCTCAGGCGCGTTTGCATTCGCGGCAGCCGCATCGCTTCCGATTCGAGCTGCACCCGGCGCATCTCGCGGTAGTTGTCGTCCATGGCCGCCATCGCCGAGACCTGCCAGTCGAAGGGCTGCATGGTGGTCCTCCTACCCCGTAACGGGGGGCGTAGGAGAACGGTATGAGATGCCTGCCATCCCCATCTATGACCGCATTCACACTCTCACCCCTGGCGACGCTACACTTTCGCGCAGGAGGAACCTGTGCCCGCAACCGCGTCGCCCCAACCCGAACAACTCATCCGCGACCTGCCCCTGCTCGCCCGCCTGCCCGGCGACGATATGCGTGCACTGGCATCGAAGGGCCGCATGCGCAGTTACCCGCCCGGCACCACCATCTTCGGCGAAGGCGAGCGCGGCGACTCGCTCCACGTCGTCGTCGATGGCCGCGTCCGCATCTCGGTGACGAGCGGCTCGGGCGACGAAGCGACGGTTGCGATGGTGGGCCCCGGCGACTGTTTCGGCGAGCTGTCGCTGCTCGATGGGCGGCCGCGATCCGCCTCGGCGATTACCTCCTCGCCCACGAAGACATTCGTGGTCACGCGCGATGCCTTCGTCGAATGGATCCAGGAGCGCCCCGCGGCCGCGCTGGCCATCCTCGAAACGCTGAGCCTCCGCCTCCGCCGCACGGACGAAGCCCTCGCGGACCTGGCGTTCCTCGACCTTGCGCACCGGCTCGCGAAGCAGCTCATCGTGCTCGCTTCGATGCACACCGTCGACGGCGCACCGAGCCTCGACCCGCCCATCCGCATCCACGTCACGCAGGGCGAGCTGGCATCGATGCTCGGCGTCAGCCGCGAGAGCGTGAACAAGCAGCTCAACGCCTTCGCGCGCGAAGGCTGGCTTTCACTCTCCCGCGGGGCGGTCATCCTCAAGCAGCCCGAGGCGCTGCGCACCTTCGCCTAGGCGGCAGGACTTCGCTTCGGCACGGCGCGCCATGGCCCGGCGGTTTATTGGCGCACGTGCGTGGCCCGTAGCCACTGCCCGCTGCCGTGCGTACGCTCCGGGCATGACTTCGCCGCAACCTGAGATTCCGCCGCCTTCGCCCGATGACGTCCTGTTCGAAAAGCGCGAGCACTACGCGCTCATCACGCTCAACCGGCCCGTGGTGCTCAACGCCATCAACTGGTCCATCCAGCGGCGCCTCATGGCCGCACTCCTCCGCGCCGAAGAAGATGAATCGGTGCGCGTCGTCGTGCTCACCGGCGCCGGCCGGGCGTTCTCGGCCGGTGGCGACATTCAATCGACCCCGCCGCCCGACAACGACCCCACGCCGACCGCCATGGACATCAACATGAAGATCTGGCGCATGCCGAAGCCCGTCATCGCCGCCGTCCACGGGTTCGCGCTGGGGCAGGGCACGGAGCTCGCCGGCATCTGCGACATGACCATCGCCGACGAGGAGGCGGTGTTCGGGGAGGTGCAGATTCGCCACGGCTTCACGCCGCCGCTGCTCATCACCCCCTTCCTGACCGGCATGAAGCAGGCGAAAGAGGTGCTCATGATGGGCGAGCGGCTCCCCGCCCACGAGGCCCTGCGGCTCGGGCTCGTGAACCGCGTCGTCCCCGTCATTGAGCTCTGTGCCACGGTCGAGGACGTGGCGAAGAAGCTCGCGGCACTGACTCAGCGCGCCGTTGTGGAGAACAAGTTCCTGGTGTACCGCGCCTACGAAATCGCCGGTTTCCAGGACGCCATCAACTACCGCGAGGACCCCGCGATCGTCCCCTGGACCCAGCGCGGCGGCGACCTGAACCCGCACCTGGCGGTCCTGCGCCAGCAAGGCTGGGAAGCATTCCGCAAGTCCCGGGACCGTTTGTACGGGGAATAGTTTGGCTATTAGCTATTAGCTATTGGCTGTTAGCTTCGACGCTGGCAGGCGGTAGCTCTCGCGGCTTCCGCGTACGGGCGCGTCGTGCAGCCGGCGCGGCAGCTTCCCACGGTCGCACGGCGCGCGGCCTGCTAATAGCTAACAGCTAATAGCTAATAGCCCTCCAACAGCCGATAGCCCGCTGTTGGCTGTTAGCTTCGACGCTGGCAGGCGGTAGCTCTCGCGGCTTCCGCGTGCGGCCGCGTCGTGCAGCCGGCGCGGCAGCTTCCCACGGTCGCACGGCGCGCGGCCCTGCTAATAGGTAACAGCTAATAGCTAATGGCTCTCCAACAGCCGATAGCCCGCTGTTGGCTCTTGGCTGTTCGCTCCGACGACGGTTGGCGGTAGCTCTCGCGGCTTCCGCGACGCGGCCGCGCATCCTGCGCGGCAGGACCGCGCGTTCGACTCGCCCGCGGCCCTGCTAATAGCTAACAGCTAATAGCTAATAGCCCTCCAACAGCCGATAGCCGACAGCCGATAGCCGCCAACAGCCTCACCGCCTCGCCAACACGGCCGCCTCGTACGCCTCGTTCCCAAAGCGGCGGACCGTGGCCGAGCCGTCGCGGGCGGCGTGGCGCGCGAGGACGCCGTCGTAGAGCGCGGCCATTTGCAGGCCAACGTTCTTCCAGCGGAACCGGTCGACCGAGCGGCGCCCCGCGCGGCTGAAGTTCGCGCGCAGTTCCGGGTTCTGCAGCAGCACTTCGAGCTTTTCGGCGAACGGCTCGGGGCAGCGCCACGGGATCAGATAGCCGGTCACGCCATCGATCACGGTCGAAATAAGCCCGCCGACGCGCGAAGCGACGACCGGCGTCCCGCAGGCCATCGCCTCCACCGCCACGAGCCCGAACGACTCGTAGTAACTCGGGACGACACAGACGTCGGCGGCGCTGTAGTAGAGCGGCAGCCGTTGGTGCGGCACGGCACCTTCGAAGTGGATGCGGTCGCCGACACCGGCGGCCTCGGCCTGGGCCTGGAGCTCGGCGCGCAGGCCATCGGCGTGTTCGTCGCCGCCAACGATGAGCAGGCGCGCGCCCGGCGCTTCGAGCTGTGCCAGCGCGCTCACCAGGATATCGACGCCCTTCAGCTTTTCGAGCCGCCCCACCCAGAGGAGCAGCGGACCATCGGCGGCGAGCCCCAGCTCGGCGCGTGATGCCCCCCGGTCGCGCGGGCAGAACAGCTCCAGGTCGACGCCGCAGGGGATGGTGTGCATCTTCGCGGGGTCGGCGCCGTAGTAGAGCTCGAGCAGGTCGCGTTCGTGCGCCGAGGCGGTGACGATGGCATCGGCGCCGCGCGCGATCACCCGTTCGCTGCGGATACGGCGGCGCGGTTCGTGCTCGCTGATCCGCGCGCGGTTCTTCACTTCGCCGAGCGTGTGGAACATCACCACGTGCGGTGCGTCGAGCTCCCGGGCGAGGAGTGCCCCGGCGCGGCCGCTCTGCCAGTAGTGGCTGTGCACGACCCGGTAGGGCTCGCGCTGCTCGGCTGCGAACGCCCGCAGTCGGTCGGCGAACTCGGGCAGGTGGTCGATGATCGCTTCCTTGTCGATGGGCTCCGCCGGGCCGGCTTCGATGCGCACGAGACGCAGGTTCGGCGCGACCTGTTCGATGTGCGGCAGGTCGCCATCGAGCCGGGTGAAGATGTCGACTTCGTAGCCCAGGCGCGCCAGCTCGCGCGAGAGTTCGAGCACGTAGACGTTCATCCCGCCCGTTTCGCGGCCCCCAAGCGGAGCCAACGGGCTGGTGTGCGCCGAAACCTGGGCGATGCGCATGGCCATGGAACGAAGAGCCACCCCGCGTGTGTGCGACTCCTTATTGTGCACCATCGCGGCCCGGCATGGGCGAAACGAAAAGGATGCGCCCGGGGCCGCGATCGACACGCCGGCTGCAGGATTGTCAGCGGGGGATGAAGGCGGCGTAGCGCGAACGTAAAGCGCGCGCGTTACGGGTACTCACTCTCGGAGTCGTCGCAGCGGTATCATCTTTACGAGCGACCGTCGTCGCGAGTGTGCGGTCGCTTCCTCCGCCCCTCGGGCTGCCACCTGAGGGGCGCTTTCGTGGCCGGCCGCCCTGAGCGAACCCGAGCCCGACCCCGAGCGGATTCGAACCGCCGATCTCCACCTTGACAGGGTGGCAAGTTAGGGCCGGACAGGAGGTGTCGCGGAAAAGCCTCACTTGATGGGCAGTCATGTTAGGAATAGACGGCGAGGACGACGACATCGGCGAGGTCGCCGTGGTCGCCGGTGTCGAGGATGACCCGCCGTCCGGCAGTCATGGCGGCGCTCGCGATGTTCAGCGCGACGCGGACATTGTCGAGGGTCTGGGGGGCTGAGCCGTCGAGGCGGATGCTGGCGGTGTAGCCGGTGGAGTCGAAGCTGACGACCTTCCCGCGAAGCAAAGCCATCTCGGACCTCCTCAGTTGGTGCTCACAGCTGGCCGAGCTCCAGCAGGGTGTCGTAGCGGGCGCCGGCGGGGCCGCGCCGGTAGTCGAGGGCGATGCCGATGACGCGGTACTCCTCTGCGGCGATGCCGAGCTCGGGGACGGTGACGGTGACGACATCGAAGAGCTGTTGGCCGACCTGTGCGGGGGCGGTGAGGGTGGCGGTGGGGGTGCCCCACTGGTCGCGGCGAAGGGCGTTCTGGGCCCAGCTGGTGGCCTTGGTGTCGGTGGTGGCGTCGAGGTTGCGGACGGTGCGGAGGGCGGGGCCGTGGGCGTAGATGCTGGTGAAGCCGAGCTCGTCGGCGTAGCGGTCGGGGCCCTGCACGCGGACCCAGTTGGCGGCGGGGGGCTCGTCGACGAGCTCGAAGGCGGCGATGGGGTGCTCGCCGGGGCCGCCGTAGGCGTAGGCGGGGGCGTCGCCATCGGAGAGGCCGACGATGGTGAGGCCGTCTTCCTCGCCGGTGCGGACGCCATCGGAGACGACCTCCAGCAGGCGCGCGAGGGCGGTTGCGCCGCTCTCGCCCTGGGCGATGACGAATGAGGGCTGGTAGCCGAGCCAATCGGCGGACGGGCTGCTGCTGTTGGCGGCGAGTCCGGCGCGGGCGGCGATGCGGGCGGCGATCTGCGAACGGAGGAGCTCGCCGGCGGCGGTCTGCCAGGCCTGCGGCCAGCGGAAGCGGCCGAGCTGCTCCCACGCGCCGGACGCCTCGATGCGGACGGTGCGGCGGCCGCGGGCGGCGGTGCGGGCGATGCGATCGACGACGAACGTGAGGGTGTGGCCGTACTCGGCGCCGGAGGACGTGCGGTAGCCGGTGCGGAGGTCGATGGTGCCGCCGGCGCGGAGGGCGCCGGGGACGCCATCGCCGGGGGCGTCGTCGAGCTCGATGGTGCAGCGTGCGGAGCGAGGGGTGATGCGGTAGCGGGCGCTGACGAGGCGGCTGGAGAGGTCGGCGTTGGCGGCGAGCTCGGCGCGCCAGACGCCGGAGGGCGTGGAGGCCCAGGCGCCGGTGCTGCCGACGCCGAGGGCGAGGCCGTAGGCGGAGGCCGCCTCGTGGGGCGTGGGCTCGGTCCAGGCGCCATTGGCGAGGTCGCCGGGGGAGGCGAGCTCCATGGCGCGGGTGGCGGCGACGCTGCCGCTTTCCTTCTGCGCGAAGGCGCCGCGGAGGGTGAGGCCCGCGAGGGCGAGGGAGGGGGCGGCGAAGGTGGTGCCGGAGCTGGCATCGGCGGTAGCGATCTCGGCGAGGGAGGATCACGCGCCGGCGGGGAGGTCGAGGTCGCCCATGATGGCGCCCCAGACGCGGCGGTGGTCGGTGGTGGCGGCGGTGCCGGTGATGAGGAGCTGAAAGTCGCCGTTGCTGACGGCGGCGAGGCCGGTGAGGGACGCGACGGAGCTGGCGCGGGTCCAGGTGGTGCCGCTGGCGGCCCACGTGCCGGACGTCCGGCGGACGTGTTTGAGGGTGGTGGAGGTGCCGAGGGTGTAGAAGGCGCAGGCGTTGCCGAGGGAGTTGAAGGCGGCGGCGATGCTGCCGATGTTGCTTGCCTCGGTGAGGATGGTGGTGGGGCTGGACCACGTGGCTCCGTCGTCGGTGGAGGAGCGGCGGACGAGGGCGGTGCCGGTGGTGTAGAGCATGAGGATTTCGCCGGTGCGGGCGGCGAGGGCGATGCCTCCGCCAGCGAGCAGGCCGCTGGCGAGGGTTGTCCAGGCGGAGAAATTGGAGGCTGGCGAGGGGTTGGCGACGCGCTGGACGCGGAGCTGGCCGGAGTCGTTGCGGGCACGGACGAGGGTACCGGCGGGGGTGAGGGCGGCGGCGTGCGGGGAATCGGGCTCGCTTCCGGAGTAGAGGCGGGTCCAGGGGAAGAGGGGCATACCGCCGCGGCTGGCGCGGGCGGTGAGGGTGAGGGCGGGTTTTCGGGCGCTAGCGAGCTGGTGGGCCGCGAGAGACGCGGAGAGGGGTATCACGGGCGCAGTCCGGGGTGGGTTATCGACACGAGGCTGAGGCCCCCGAACGCGGAGCGCCGAGCCGCCATTGTCACGCATCGGCCGGGTCAGCGCGCCGAGGCCGCCATGTTATAGAAGCGGGGACCGGTGGCGGAGCGCGTGGCTCAGGGCGTGACTTCGAACTCCCAGCCGACCAGTTGCTCGGGAGCGGCGTTGAGGTTGTCCGGGTTCTGCACGGCCGCTGCGACCTGGTGGCGGCCGACCGGCAAGCCCTCGTCCGGCACGTAGCAGCCGATCGCCGACGTGTTCCCGTCGAAGGCGAACCACGTGATGTGCTCGGTGACGCGCACGCCGTCGATGGCCAGCTGGAACCACCTCGCGTCGTTCGGAGGCAGTCCTTCGAGCGAGACATCGATACAGAGGCCGCGCGGTTGGGTGCCCCTGGGCCGCGTCGCCGCCTGCGCGATGCTCTCGCCGTTCTTGGGCGAAATGTCCTTAATGTTTTTGGTCATCTGGGGGTCCGGCGGCCAACCGTCGTCCGAGGCATCGGCGGACGCGGTCGCGGTGGGCGTGTCGTCCTTATCAGGACCGTCGCCACACGCGGCGAACAGCAGACTACCGGCGAGGGCAGCCGCGGCGAACGGCAAAAGAAGCGTGCGCATGGCGACCGGAAGGTAGCATCGGGTTTTCCTGCGCGCGAGCGACAGGTGCAGGTTCGGTTTAGGGCAGGCGCCGGGTAAGCGTGGGTCATCCCCGAGCCCGAGGTTTGCCAATGGACGACCCTATCCCCGAGCCCGCCGAACCCACCCCGGCCGATCCCGGCGAAGGCGGCCCCTCGTACGAAGAGCTGCTCGCCGCGCTCGCCGAACGCGACGCCCGAATCGCTGCCCACGAAGCGCACCAGCGCGAGCTGCTCGACCGCGTGCGCGCCGCCATGCTGACTGCGGAGCCGGACATCGACCCGGACCTCGTACAGGGCGCGACCCTGGCGGAACTGGAGGCGAGCTTCGAATCGGCGCGCGAACTGGTCAGCCGCATCCGAAAGCGGGTGGCGGGCCAGCTGGCCGCCAGCGTCCCCGCGGGAGCGCCGGGCCGGGCGGCGCCGCCGGCTCCTGCTTCGGCCATGGAGAAGATCCGCGCGGGGCTGGCCGCGCGCTAGGCCAGGGTCCACGGCAGGAGCCTTCCCCCTCCGCCGGCTCCTGCCGGGACCACATCACGCATCG
>JBLNCO010000144.1:0-3627 GCA_050260715.1 Hyphomicrobiales bacterium
AGGAGGACCTCCGCCCTCGCCGCGGCGTCGAGCGATGCGATCCATTCCTCTACGGGCTTTCCGCCGGCGTCGGTCGTGAACGTCCGCGTCAGCCAGGCCACGTGGTGATGGTATCGAGTGCCTGGCCTCGTGGCAATAGCTGCTAAGCTATGCCGCGGGAGCCCAGGGCGCCACCCCTATCAGTCCTGGTGCCTCACGCTTGTCGCTTGCGATGGCACGGCAAGCATAGCGTCCGGAGGTTCCGAAGCTCGTTGGAACCGCCGTTCGCGAGCGGCAGGACGTGGTCCACCTCGAACCTAACGCCGGTCGCGCCGCACGCAATGCAGCGGTGGCCGTCGCGCTCCAGCACCGCTCGCCGCGTCCGTTGCCAGGCCCAGCCGCTGCCACCTCGCGCCGCCGTGTTCCGACGATCCCGAGGCAAACGGTGGAGACGGCTGCAGACGCGGCAGCGGGTTGCGCGCTTTGTCAGCGCTCCGCAGTCGAGGCACCGTTGCATCGTTCACGCGCTCGCATGTCGACCGGGACGGCGTTCGCGGTACGGTCGCGTTCGGCGCCGCACGGCCGCCAGGTCGTCGGCGTCGCCGTAGAAGACGTTGCTGAAGTTGCGGGTGAGACCGCAGTGCCGGCAGGTGCCGAGCGACGTCGGCCCATTTGGCTCCGTCAGCCGCCAGCGGTGGACGCACCTCATGCCGGCACCTCACTGACAGCGATGCGCGTCTCCGGGGCGCCGTCCGTCCGCTTGCGCACGAGCAGCTCCACGACCTGGCGGTCGTCCTTGAAGGCGACGCCGTTGAGCGCGTCAAGACAGCTCTTGGCGAGGTTGTCGATGTCCTGGTTCGCCTGCACGCCGGCGAAGTGCAATTCGATCCGAACGGGACCGGCGAGCAGCGGGCGGCCGTGCCGCTCGATGAAGCGCCATGCGAGAAGCTCCTCCCAACTTCGTGTCTCGGCCGGTGTGTACGCCCGGCCGCGACCGAAGCGCGGCCGCTGCTTGGTATGCGCGGCGGCCGCGAGGGAGAACTCGTAGACGGTCATTACTGCTCGCGAGACGTGTCGCTGACCGAGAAGCCGCGAAGCGGGCCGGCGAAGATGCGGCGCCAGAGCTCGTCCCACGCGGCGTTGGGCGGGCCTTCCTTCCACTCGGCCCTCAGCGTGAACTGCGGTCGCTTACGCTTCGACATGGCGCACCCGGGAGACGTGATAGGCCGATGATTGGGTGCGCCAGTAGTGACATCAAGTGGTTCGGGATAAATGGTACGCGAATAGATACGCGGTCTGATGCAGGTTACAGTCCTCGATACGTACTGTGATGCAGGGCGCAGGATCACTCCTACGGGAGCGTCTCAAACCCCGCCGTCCGGAAGTCGGCGTCGAGGGCGATTGCACGCTTGATTGCCTCTCGTCGCATGAATGCAAAGCTCGTCCGATCGACGAGCGAGACGGCGGATTCGACCGTGCTGCGGAATGCCTCGATGGCGGCGGCGTGCAGCTCGGCGTCCACCGCCACGATGTCCAGCGCCGGAAAGACGCGATCGATCAGGTCGGCCGCGACGCCGGGGCCGAACCGCCTGCGGGCGACCGACAGGGTCTCGACCACGACATAGGCGTGAGTCGCGAGCGGCTCGGACCGACCCAGAGCGAACGCTTCCACGACACGGGCATGAGCAGGATCATCCCGGTCGATGAGAGCCAGGATCCCGCTGGTGTCGACGAAGATAGTCACCAGCGGTCGTCGCCGAGGACCTCGTCGTGGCCGGTCGCGACCGTGCCCGAACCGGACGAGGCTGAGCCCGCCGCCTCCAGCAGCACCTCGATGCGGGCCGCACGCTCGGCGTCCTCGCCGGGGACGGCCCGGTCCACGGCGTCGCGGATCAGGGCCGCAAGCGACAGATGGCGCCGTTCCGCTTCCCGGCGGAGGCGCTTCATCTGTTCTTCGGTCAGGGAAACCTGCGTTCGAATCATGGCCACATGATAACAACTGCGGTCGAGCTGATGTAGAACCGGCCGATGCCGCGATGCCCGCGGTCGCTGAAGGACCTGGTCACACACGGCGCCGGACGGGCAGGGCGACGGTCAGACGGAACGGCCAGGCCGGCCCGTTTTTAGTACAAGTGAACGGTGATGCCCATGTTCGTCCAGTGGTGAGTACTAATCGGGGCATTCCGTTCCACGTCAGGTTCAAAATCCGCCCGGCGCCGAAGGCCCGCGAGTAGTTAGGGTCCCGCTTTCCGGGGAGGGCGGGACGGCGCGCGCAGGCACCAGAGCGGTCCGGAAGACCAAACATAACCCGCCTGTATCGCCTCTCGTGTCACCTTCTGTAACCTGCATCAATACGCGTATCTATTCGCGTACCATTTAGCCCAAACCACTTGATGTCACTTGTTCGGCACCCAATCATCGAGCTACTAAGCCGACAGGGTGCGTCATGGCGAAGCGCAAGCGGCCACAGTTCACGCTCAGGGCCGAGTGGAAGGAAGGCCCGCCGAATGCCGCATGGGACGAGCTCTGGCGGCGGATCTTCACCGGCCCGCTCCGTGGCTTCTCCCTCACCGACACCTCTCGCGACCAGTGATGACTGTCTACGAGCTCTCCCTCGCATCCGCGGCTCACACGAAACAGCGCCCGCGCTTCGGCCGCGGTCGCGCGTACACGCCGGCCCGCACTCGTACCTGGGAGGAGCTGCTTGCCTGGCGCTTCATCGAGCGCCATGGCCGCCCGCTGCTCGCCGGCCCCGTGCGCATCGAGCTGCACTTCGCCGGCGTCCAGTCGAACCAGGACATCGACAACCTCGCCAAGAGCTGCCTTGACGCGCTCAACGGGATCGCCTTCAAGGACGACTGCCAGGTCGTGGAGCTGGTCGTGCGGAAGCAGGCGAACGGCGTTCCGGAGACGCGCATCGCTGTATCCGAGGTCTCGGCATGAGGTGCGTGCACCGCTGGCGGCTGACGGAGCCCGACGGACCGACGTCGCTCGGCACCTGCCAGCGGTGCGGCGTGACGCGCAGCTTCAGCAACGTCTTCTACGGCGACGCCGACGACCTGGCGGCCGTCCGCCGCCGAGTGCGCCCATACCGTGAACGCCGCCCCGGCCGGCGCGCCAGCGACTGAACCATGCACCGCTGCCTCGACTGCGGCGCGGTCACGAAGGCCGCTTCGCGCTGCCGCGTCTGCAGCCGTCTCCGCCGCCTGCCCCGGGATCGTCGGAACACAGCGGCGCGAGGTGGGAGCGGCTGGGCCTGGCAACGGACGCGGCGAGAGGTGGTGGAGCGCGACGGCCATCGATGTGTTGCGTGCGGCACCACCGGCGTTAGGTTCGAGGTTGACCACATCGTGCCGCTGGCGTGTGGCGGCTCCAATGAGCCGCAGAACCTGCGGACGCTGTGTGTGACGTGCCACCGCAACCGCCGAGGAGGGAGGGGCAGGTGAAATCTCTACCAGGCCCTGCGTCGGAACCATCGACCCTCGCCGTTTCTCGCGCGCGCAAGATCACGCGAAAAGTTGAGCCGGCCGCCGAGGCCGTACCGCTCGACCGCCTTCACCCGGCGCCGTGGAACCCGCGCACCATCAAGGACGAGCGGTTCCACAATCTCGTGCGGAGCATTCAAGCGGACCCGGACTTCCTCTGGCG
>JBLNCO010000145.1:0-3682 GCA_050260715.1 Hyphomicrobiales bacterium
GAGTGGCAGGTCAGGGTGCGGGCTGACGTACTCGGCGAGCGGCACGATGCGATAGACGTGCGCGGTTCGCTCGCCACGGTCGCTTGCCCGCCCCGTCGACCCCGTGCACACCCAGAGTGCGCCAAGGCGGCTCACGGGCTTCCGAATCGTCCCCTGGAGGGCGATGGTGTCGGCGCAGTACGACGCCCACTCGCGCGGGCTGAAGCCGACATCCGCTTCGCCGCCGTCCTCGCCGCAGTCGGGCGCGCAATCGGCGGGTTCGTCGGTCTTGTAGACGGGCTCATCGCTGCCGAGGTCGAGGTGGTAACCGTCCGGAGCGGCGTCGGCCATCTCCGGCGGAGTCATCCCGCGCCACCCGGGGATGGGCAGCGCGGCGTCGTTCGCAAAGAGCGAGAGCTGGTGACTCATGGACCGAAGAGGGTGGTGGCTGCGGTTCCACCACCCTCTCATGGACGTTGTTAGCGGCTGCGCTTCGGCGGCTTCTGCTGCCGCAGCCAGTCATTGCCGGCGGGCGTCAACCGGTAGCTTCGCTCGCCGCGATGGTCGGTGCTCACTACCTCGGCGAGGCCGCGGGCACAAAGGTCGAGCATTTGCCGGTCGAGGTGCGCGAGTTCGGCCAGGAACGCCCGGCACTCACCGCACGCCCGTGACTCGAAGTGGCCGGGCTCGCCGTGAGGGACGAGGTAGACGACCGGCGAGGTCACCGGAGGTCTCCTTCGTCGTCGGCCGCCTCGTAGGCGTAGTTGAAGTCCGCCTGGCGGAGGCATTCGGCGAAGGCATCCGGGCCGACTTCGACGTCGGCGAGATGGTGGAGCGCGGCGAGGAGATCGGAGAGCGTCTCGATCCACGCCACCCGTGGCCGCGGGTCATCGCCGAGGGCAGTGACCTCGCGGAAGCGGAGGGCGGCCTCGCGGGCCGCGTCGATGTTGCGACGATCGGGCGCGGGCATTAGGAGGCCTTCCGCCGCTGGGTTGTGACGAGGCGCGACCCGGCCAGGCAGCCGTCGCCATGGCGATGTTCCATGCCTGTCGCGTGTTGCACGGCCTTGTAGGGCGGGACCGGTTCCGGCGGGTTTCCGACCGTCCACGCGGAGAGCCCACGGTCATCGAGGTGGAGGTAGTTCCGGGAGTCGCAGTGCTTGTAGGCGAAGAACACGACCGGCACGCCCTCGATGTGGCGGGCGCGGCAGCCCATCGCCATGAAGTCCGATGGCTGGAGCCAGAGCCCGCAGCCCGCCGCGTAGTTGAAGAGCGGCTGGAAGCTGAAGGTGTCGAAGTTCAGCGGCTCGAACTTGTGTGGGCCGTGTGTGGGGTGCGCCGGGCAGCGGTCGGACTCGACCGGGTACCCGGTCCAGGTGCAGGGACCGGACTCGCCTTCTCGTGTACAGCGGAAGACCGGCCCTTCGCCGTCGGGATAGGGCGTCACCGCAAGCACGCCGTCAGCGGGCGGGGCTGCCAGTAGAGATCGCGCTCGATCGGAAGACCGAACCGGCTGCGAATGGCAACCAGGTCGGCCATGTCAACGCTGCCGTACTCCTGCTCCAGGCCGTCGACCAGTCCCCAGGCGATGCGCGTCTCGGGGTCGTAGCCGGCGATGTACCAGGTCCAGGTGCTGCCGGGGTCGAAGAGTTTCACCCGGGCGATGGGAGCGGGGTCATCGCAAGCGTCCTGCGTGCTCGGGATGTTGTCCTCCGAGGTGAGGTAGCGGTAGGCGGGACCGCTCTGGAACGGGCTAGCTTCGAGGTTGTGGATGGTGGCCATGTGAGCCTCCTTGGGTGTGGTGCGAATCGGGGCCCGGCGAAAGCCCGGCCGTGTAGGCCGGGCTTCGCGCGTGTTGTTGTGCGATTTGGTGGCGTCGAGCCTCAGAGCAGACCGCGTTGCTTGAGGCTGACGAACGACCCGTGGCCAATGACGACGTGGTCGGCCAGTTCGATCCCGAGCACGTCCGCCGCCTCGACGAGGTCCTTGGTCATGCGGACGTCCTGCGGGCTCGGTTCGGGGTCGCCCGATGGGTGGTTGTGCGTGAGCACCAGTGCCGGTGCGTTGGCGATGACCGCGTCCCGCAGCAGTTCCGCGGGGCGGACGATCGCGGAGCTGATGTTGCCCTGGTAGACCATGACGACATCGAGCACGTGGCGTTTGGTGTCGAGCAGGATGACCTGCACCTGCTCCTGCACGAGGTTCTCCATCTCCGGCCCGACGAGCCGGTAGATGTCCTGCGGGCACGACGCCTGCCCGCCGAGCGGCCCGCCATTTCTGTTCGAACGCGCGGTCGTGCGCAGCTCGGCAAGCAGGCGGAGGTTCTCCTGGACGACGCTCAGGAGCGCCGTGTTGTCCGAAGCCAGCCCAGTGGGCCGGCTCCGCGTTTCACGCCGCGCGCGTGCCATCCGGCAGGTCGCCCATGCGGTCGTAGACGGTGAGGTGGAGCGGTCCGTCGAAACGGCCGGGGCCGAGCGCCGTGACGGCGTAGGCCCGCCAGCCGGGGATCGGCGCCGAGGGATACGGCACCTGGACCACGTAACGAAGGCCGGCACGGGTCTCCACGACCCGGACGGGCTCACGACGAAGGAGGGCCATCTCAGGCCGCCTTGCGCCGCTGGTTGTTGCGCTGGTTGAGCTCGTCCGCGAGCGCGCGGATGGCGCCCGACAGCTCCCGCTCACCAGCCTCGTCGAGCGTCTGACCGCAGCGGTCCTGCAACCAGGCGCGTGTGCGTGCCTCGTCGACACCGAGCCGAGCGGAGAGGGCGAGCACGCGGGCTCGCATCTCCTCCAGCCGTTCGGGCGTGATTGGGCCGCGCTCCCGGCATTCGTTCAGGTTGTTTCCGAACTGCTCGCCGAACTGGCGCAGCGCCCGCTTGATGCCGTCCGTGACGGCGCCCTTGCTGGCGATCTCGTGTGCCTCGGGCGTCGGTTCGCTGACGAACCCGCAGCCCACGTCGCTCTTGGGCGGGCAACCGACGACGGTCACCCGCACGGTGACGGTGTAGAAGCCGACGGCGAGGACTTCGCCATCGCTGTTGGCGAGGGGCGAGGCGATGTACTTGAGGTCGCCGACAACCTCCGCACCCCAGCCATCGAAGCCGAAGATCCGGTTGGCCTGGCTGATGACCGCTGGGCCTTCGAGGTAGGCGAAGACGCGACCGTCTCGATTCGAGCGCTCCTGGATGAGCATCGTGTCGAGCGGCTGCGCGAGGAGGTCGCGGACCTCCTGAGGCAGCCGCGTGTCGTGGGCGCCGGTCACGCGGCGCGTCCGGCGGCAGGGTCGCATGCGGACTGGCGGGCACGAGCCTCGGTGGACGCTCGCACGATGCAGGAGATGAACGCCGGCCTCCCGCCTTGCCGTGCAAGGTCGCTGAGGTCAGCGACACGTGGTGGCAGGTGGACAGGGATCGCCCGGTTGCCGAGTACCTCCGCGAGGGCCCGCATGGCGGCCTGCCCGGCGTCGTCGTTGTCCAGCGCCAGGTAGACCTGACTGAAGCGGTCGAGCTGGCGGAGCACCCGCTCGCTCACTCGCGTCCCCAGCAACACCGCAGAGTCGAATCCCCAGCCGACGGCGGTGAGCCAATCGAATGGGCCCTCGACCAGGATGACCGCATCCCCCTTCACGCGATCGAGCCCGAGGATGGGCTTCTCGGTGCGGAGGTTGAGGTAGCGTGGCTCCCGCTCGTCGAGGCGACGCCCGG
>JBLNCO010000146.1:0-3790 GCA_050260715.1 Hyphomicrobiales bacterium
GTGGCGGTGGTGGCGGCCGCCCCGATATCGCGCAGGCAGGTGCGCGCGACGCCTCCCGCATGGATGCCGCCCTCGCCCAGGCGGAAGCGCTCGCAACCGCCGCCCTCGAAAGTGCAGCGACCACCTAACCGAGCGAAGGAGGCCCGGCTGTGACGCGCGAACCACCCCTATCGGATCTCGAAGACGACGATCAGCCAGGCTTCGATCCCGACCCCGATGGGCTGGCCAGCGTCATTGACGTCGACCGGGCCGACGATATCGCGTCCATCTGTGGCCGCGTCGATACCGCGCCCACCTTCGCCGTCGTGGTCTATGCGCCGCGCGGCAACCGCCCGCTCAGCACCGAGCTGGGCATGCGCCGGCTCCACCGCCACGCCGAAGAGAGCGGGAAGGTCGTTGCGGTAGCCACCTCGAACATCGCCCTGGCGAACCGCGCCCGCCAGGTCGGTATCCCGACGGCGCGCCGCCCCGAGCACATCCGCTGGGACGCCGCCGGAAAGCGCGTCGTTCGCCTCGGTAACCGGAGCATCATCCTTCCCGCCCTCGGCGGCTGGATCCAACTCGCCGCCATCCTCGCGGTCGTCGCCATCTTCGCCGGGCTGGCGGTCACCATGGCCCCCTCGGCCACGATTCGCGTCATCCCGCCCGTCGAGACGCTGAGCGAGACGGTGACCATCACCGCCTCCTCCGACTTCACGGAGATCGACCTCGCGGAGCTCCAGGTGCCCGCGGCCACCATCGAATCGACCCGGAGCATCACCCTCACCCAGCGCACCACCGGTAAGACGCTCGTCGGCACGCTTCCCGCGAAAGTCGTCGTGACCATCACGAACCCCACCGCCCGCGACGTCCTCCTCCCCGCGGGCGCCACGCTGCTCGCGGGCCCCGAGTTCATCCCGTTCCTCCTCGACGCCGAGACGGCCGTCGCCGCCGGCCAGACCGTCACCGGGGGCGCGACCGCCGCCGACCCCGGCGTGCAGGGCAACGTCCCGGCCGGCTCCGTCACCGGCTGGCTCGACCCCGACCTGCGCACCCTCCAGGTCACGAACGCCGAGGCCGCGGCCGGCGGCGCCAGCGAGGAGCGCCCCGCCGTCGACGCGAACGACATCGTCGCCCTCAACCAGCTCGCCCGGGACATCGAGCGCTCCGACGCAATCAAGGGCTACGTCCTCGAGACCCGCCCCCACGACGCCGTGTTCCTCGGCACCGCCGTTGCCGAGGTCACCGCGGGCCAGCCGTCGGCCACGGTCGGAACCCCGACCGATGTCGTGTTCATGGAGGTCAACGTCCGCGTCACGGCGCTCGCGGTGCTCGCCGAGACCCTGGAAGAGGTGGCCCGCAGCGTGCTCGGCGCCCAGCAGGGCGTCGGCGAGTTCATCCCCGGTTCCGTCACGGCCGTCGAAACCGGCGCCCGCCAGCTCAACGCCGACGACAACACCATCAAGACCGACCTCAAGGTCAGCGGTCAGTTCGCCCGCAACCTCACGCGCGATGCCATTAAAGGCGCCGTCAAGGGCAAGTCCCCCGACGATGCAAAATCGACCCTCACCGAGCGGTATGGTATTCAGGAACCGCAGGTCGACCTTTCGCCCGGGTGGGCTCCCTGGCTCCCGCGGTTCGATTTTCGCCTCGATGTGGAGTTGATGGCTGAGCCCGAAGCCGAAGCACCGGCGACGACGGCCGCCGAGGGAGATGGGACAGCAGCAACCGCGACGCCGACTCCTCGGCCTTGACCCCGGCGAGCGCCGTACGGGCGTGGCCATCAGCGACGACCTTGGCATGTACGCCCATCCGCGCCCGGCGCTCATCGCCCGCGGCGGCGACATCGTCGAGCGGGTCGCACAGATCGTCGCGGACGAAGGCATAAGCGAAGTCGTCGTCGGCCTTCCGCTTTCGATGTCAGGCGAGGAATCCGGCCAGACGCGCAGCGCGCGGCAGTTCGCCGCTCGCCTCCGGGCGCGCCTCGGCATTGCCGTCACCGAATGGGACGAGCGCCTCTCCTCGGTCGAGGCAGGTCGCTCGGTGCGCGGCCGCCAACGCCGCGCCTCCGGTGACCTCGATTCCGCGGCCGCTGCGGTCGTCCTCCAGGCCGTGCTCGATGCGCGGCGAGGGGCCCGGACATGAACGGCGCCTCCCCGCGGCTGATCGCTCTCGCGGTTGGGCTCATCATCTTCGCGGCGCTGATGGCCGGCTACGCCGTCTCCCGGACCCCCGGCGACCTCCTCGGCGGCGACATCGTCCGGGACGAGACGGCCGCGCCGTCCACCGGTCAGACCGTCGCCTACACCGTGGCCGAGGGCGCGACCGCCAGCTCCGTCGGCGCCGACCTCGAACGCCTCGGTGTCATCGACTCGTCCCGCCAGTTCGAGCTCCTGGTCCGGCTGATGGGCGTCCAGGACCAGCTCAGCGCCGGCAACTACACGCTGCCTCGCGGCGCCGCCACGCTCACCGTGATCGACATGATCACCGTGAAGGAGAGCGGGCCGGTTGTCCGGGTTACCTTCCCCGAAGGCATCCGGATCGAAGAGATGGCCGAGATCGCCGAACGCGCCGGCATCGGGACGAAGCAGGAGTTCCTCGACGCGGTCGCGAACTTCCCGCTCCCGCCAGAGCTCGCCGAGGTCATCCCGCCCGCCGACCAGCTCGGTACCTACCAGCTCCAAGGCTACCTCTTCCCCGATACGTACATCCTGCCGCGCAACGCGAAGCCCGAACGCCTCGTCGCACTCATGGTCGACACCTTCCTCCAGCGCTTCAGCTCCGGCCTCCGCGCCGCCGCCGAAGCCCAGGGGCTGAATATGCACCAGGCGGTCACCCTCGCGTCCATCGTCGAACGCGAGGCCGTCATCCCCTCGGAGCGGCCGCTTATCGCCGGGGTGTTCATGAACCGCATCCGGGCCGGCGACCGCCTCGGCGCCGACCCCACGACGCAGTTCGCCGTCGCGCTCGACCCCAACAGCGTGGCCGAGTACGGCTGGTGGAAGCGGGAACTCACGCAGGCCGACGTCGATCTCCAGTCGCCCTACAACACTCGCCAGGTGACCGGCCTGCCCCCGGGGCCCATCGCCAACCCCGGCCTCGCCTCGCTCGAAGCGGTCGCCCACCCGGAAGTCACAAAGATGTACTACTTCGTCGCGAACGCGAAGAAGGGCGACGGTGCGCACGTGTTCGCCGAGACCTTCGAACAGCACCAGGCGAACATCGCGGAGTTCGGCTCACCGTGAGACGCGCTGGCATCATCGGACATCCCGTCGCCCACTCGCTCTCGCCTGCGTTCCAGTCGGCCGCGTTCGAACACTGCGGGCTCGATGTCGCCTACGAAGCGTGGGACACGCCACCCGCGGCGCTCCACGGCCGCGTGGTCAGCCTCCGCGACCCCACGTACCTCGGCGCGAACGTGACCATCCCCCACAAGGAAGCCGTCATCCCCTTCCTCGATGAGCTCGGGGGCCAGAGCGCCCGGCTCGGCGCCGTGAACACCATCGTCAACCGCGGCAGCCGGCTCTTCGGGTTCAACACCGATGGCCCCGGTTTCGTCGCCGCGCTTCGCAACGAGGCCGCATTCGACCCGGCGGGTGCGTCCGTGCTCCTGCTGGGCGCCGGCGGCGCCGCGCGGGGCATCGCCTTCGCCCTCGCCGAAGCGCGCGCGGCCCGCCTCGGCATCTGGAACCGCACGCCCGAGCGCGCCGCCCGGCTCGCCGAGGACCTGCGCGACACCGGCCCTTCCATACATAACGCTGCTAACCCCGACCCCGCGAGCTACGATTGCATCGTGAACTGCACCTCCGTT
>JBLNCO010000147.1:0-4712 GCA_050260715.1 Hyphomicrobiales bacterium
AGCCACGCGCATCCTCCCGTCCCCGACTGGGACATAAGGTATTGAGTGGCAATCCTACCGGCCACCCTCGTGCGGCCCTATCGCGCCCGAACCATGCTTTACCCGCACCCCTTCGCGCACAAAAGCGCCGCCATCAACCGATGGCGGCGCTGCCAAATGCTCGTTCCCGGTTCCCGCTACGTTTGGTCGTCCTTCAGCATCGGGAAGAGCTCGTCCTTCGAATACTCCTTGTCCTCCACCTTCCGCGGCGGCGAGACGCTCGTAACGGGCGTGAACGAAGGCGCATCGCTCGCCGGGAACGACTCTTCCGACTGCTCGTCGACCGAGTCGTCCATGCGCTCCTTCTCCCGCGGAGTCGGGTCGCGGTGCGTCGACGGCTCCTGCTCTTTCTTGACGTCGTCGAGGTCGCTCATTGCGGCCCCCTTTCGGCCGGGGTGTGTCGCTGGAATCCCGGTCGATCCCAACGTACCCCGGCCGGCCTGCGAGGCCCGCGACGTGAATCGCAGATCCGTGTCGGCGGCGTTGCAAACGCGCGTTCGAACCTAGAACGCGAGAATCGCCCGCCCCGCGATCTTCCCCTGCTCGAGCGCGTCGGTCGCCTCGTTGATCTGGTCGAGCTTGTAGCGCGCGGTCACCAGAGCGTCGAGGTCCAGGTCGCCCTCCTTGTACCAGCGCAGGAACATCGGGAAGTCCCGGTCGGGAACGCACGACCCGCCAAGGCTGCCGATGTACCGCTTCTCGTTCAGCAACATGTCCGAAGCGTTGATCTCCATGGGCGTCTGCGGCACGCCGACGAGCACCGCCGTGCCGCCCCGCTCCTTACCGAGGACACCCGAGCGGGCCGCCGGCAAAATCTGCTCCATCGTCACACGCACGCCGATGCAGTCGAACGCGTAGTCGACGCCCGAGACCGGCCGCCCGAGCATGTTGAAGTTGCCCTCCCGCCGGGTCAGCTCGTGGATCTTCGCGACCGGGTCGCCCTGCGCGGCGTTCACGCCGATGGTCGCGCCGAACTTCTTCGCGAACTCCAGCTTCTGGTCGTCGAGGTCGACGGCGATGATCGGGTCGGCGCCAATCACGGCCGCCGCCGCAATCGCCGAAAGTCCGACACCGCCCACGCCGAACACCGCCACGCTCTCGCCCTTCTTCACGCCGGCGGTGTGGTAGACCGCGCCGGCGCCCGTCATCACAGCGCAGCCGATGATCGCCGTCACGTCCCTGGCGGCGTCCTCGGGCACTTTCACCACGTACTGCTCGTCCGCGATCGTGTTGTCGGCCCACGTGAACACCGCCTGGCACACGGCGGTGCTGCCGTCCGGGAGCTGGAGTGTGGCGCCCTCGGCCCGGCGCTTCGCGTTCGGGGCATCGCGCGGCACCCACGTCACCATCACGGTGTCGCCTTCCTTCACGTGCGTGACCTCGCTGCCCTTCGCCACCACGACGCCCGTCGATTCGTGGCCGAGCATCGTTGGCGCCGGGGCCGCGCGGTGCATCTGGTGCAACTGCGAATGGCAGATCCCGGAGGCGTACTGCTTCACGACCACCTGGTGCGGCCCGGGGTCGGGCAGGTTGACCTCCTGCACCTGCAGGCGGCCGCCGCCAGCGGGCATGACGACGACACGAGCGGGAGTAGGCATGGACGAACCTCCGTTTTTGGGTGGCCCGGATTCTACGCCGCTCCCGAGCGGGCCGTTCAAGCCGCCCGCGTCCGCCGAACCTCGCCGCGGCTGGTCGCGGGAGCGCTCCTCCGCCGCCGCAAGTAGACTGCGCTCCATGGAAACGCTGCTTTTCGAACGCAAGGGCCCTATCGGGATCCTCACGCTCAACCGCCCGGAGCGGCTCAACGCCCTCAATCACCAGATGGTCCGCGAGATTCGCCAGTTCTGGGACGACCGCCATCGCGACTACGCCTGCCGCATCGTCATCGTTACCGGCGCCGGGCGTGCCTTCTGCGCCGGCCTCGACCTGAAGGCGGGCGATGAGCAGGGACCGTGGCAGCCGGGCGTCGGCCCGGTGCAGGACAGCTTCACCTTCCAGAGCGACATCGCCGACATCGTCACGAAGATGCGCCGTGCCCCGCAGCCCATCATCGCCGCGGTGAACGGCCCGGCCACGGGCGGCGGACTCTCCATCGCCCTCGCCTCCGATATCCGCATCGGCACCGAGCACGCGCGCTTCGCCTGCTCGTTCCTGAACCTCGGCCTCAGTGGGTGCGACGTCGGCAGCTCCTACCACCTCCCGAAGATTGTCGGTGCCGCACACGCCGCCGACATGATCTACTCGGGCCGCCTCGTGGGCGCCGAAGAGGCGAAGGAAATGGGGCTCATTACGAAGCTTCTCGAACCCGACCAGCTGCTTCCCACCGCCATCCAGATCGCCGAGGGCATCGTCACGCGCTCGAGCCCTATGGGCCTGCGGCTCTCGAAGGAAGTGCTGAACGAAACGGTGACCGGCATTTCGCTCGAAAACGCGCTCAAGCTGGAGAACCGCAACCAGATCCTCGCGGGACAGACCGAGGATTCGCGCGAATCGCGGCGGGCCTGGTTCGAAAAGCGCGACCCCCGGTGGCAGGACCGCTAGCAAAGGGACGGACGTCTGGTGCTCAGCGCTCGGCCGGCTGCCCGCCGGGGCGCTGAGCCCCCGGGCCGCGGCGTCCTAGCGGATGCGCGCCAGGTTCCGGCGCGCCGCGTGCGACGCCGTCTGCGCCGCCACGATGATGATGAGGTAGCCGGCGACCAGCAGTACGCTGAACACTGCGACCGCCAACAGCAAGAACTCGTTTCCCAGGGGGTCGGCAAGGCGCGTGAACATGCGGTCAAGCAGCGGATAGGGATCGAGGATCGCGTCCCAGCTGTTGAACCGTAGGTACCGGCCGACATAGACGCCCACCGCGCTTAGCCCGAGCGACACGAACGCAACGGCCCATCCCATCGCCACGCTCTTTCGCTGCGCAACCACCACCTGCACGGTGTACACGGCGCCATAGCCCAGCAGCACGCCGGTCGCCCCCGCCGAGCAGACGAGCAGCGTATCGAACCAGAGCGGCACGCCGCCCCACGTCGTGCGCAGGTGCACGACATCGGTCGCGAGGTACGGCGCGTTCGGGAGGAAGAGCAGCCACGGTGCGGCCAGCGCCAGCAGCACGACGTTCGGCGCACACAGCCGGTGCAGCCCGAAAATCGTGAGTGCGAGCAGCATCGGCACCCACGCCAGCAACAGGTTCCACGCCAGGAACCCGAAGTGCGGCAGGCCCGTGCGGTCCACGCGCAACCCGAGCAGCGTCAGCGTGACGGTCGAGCCCGTCAGCATCAGGATGAGCGCGGCCGCGATCTCCGCCACCGAAAGTCTGCGGCCCATCGCCGACATTCTACCCACCGATGCAACCCCGCCTTTCCCGGGCGGCACAACGCCGTACCACGTATCATCGGCCCACCACTACAGACCGGGAGACGCCGCCAATGGCCACCATCGATGGAGCGACCATCATCGCCCGCTCGCTGAAGCAGCAGGGCATCGAGTACATGTTCGGGATCATCGGTGTCCCGGTCGTGCCCATCGCCTATGCGGCCCAGAAAGAGGGCATCAAGTTCTTCGGGTTCCGCAACGAACAGGCCGCCAGCTACGCGGCGGGCGCGGTCGGCTACATGACGGGCCGCCCCGGCGTCTGCCTTGCCGTGTCCGGTCCCGGCATGATTCACGGCATCGCAGGCCTCGCGAACGCCTGGTCGAACTGCTGGCCGATGATTCTCATTGGCGGCGCGAACGACTCCTACCAGAATGGCCGCGGGGCCTTTCAGGAAGCGCCTCAGCTCGAGGCGGCGCGCCCGTTCGTGAAGTACGCCGCCCGGCCCGACCAAATCGAGCGTCTCCCCTTCTACATCGAGCAGGCGGTCCGCCAGACGATCTACGGCCGGCCCGGCGCCGCCTACCTCGACCTCCCCGGCGACCTCATTAGCGGCACCGTCGAAGAAGAGAGCGTCTCGTTCCCGCCGCGGTGCCCCGACGCACCGCGGCCCCTCGCCCCGCCGGAGGCCATCGACGATGCGCTCGCCGTGCTGAAGTCGGCCGAGCGGCCGCTCGTCATCGTCGGCAAGGGCGCGGCTTACGCCCGTGCGGAAAACGAAGTGCGCGCGTTCATCGAATCGACGCAGCTCCCCTTCCTCGCCACGCCGATGGGCAAGGGCGTCATGCCCGACGACCACCCGCTGTCCATCGCGCCCGCGCGCTCCACGGCGCTCCAGAACGCCGACCTCGTCTTCCTGCTGGGTGCCCGGTTCAACTGGATCCTGCACTTTGGCCTGCCACCGCGCTTCAACGAAAACGTCCGCGTCGTCCAGATGGACATCGCCGCCGAGGAGATAGGCACCAACGTCCCGACAGAAGTCGCGCTCGTTGGCGATGCGAAGGCGATTACCGGGCAGCTCAACGCCGCACTCAAATCGCAGCCCTGGCAGTACCCGGCCGAGACCACCTGGCGGACGATGCTCCAGAAGAAGATGGACGAAAACGCCGCGATGGTCGCGGAGATGATGGCCGATGATTCCGTGCCAATGGGCTATTACCGCGCGCTCCGGGAGATTCGCGACCTGCTTCCGCGCGACGCCATCATCGCGAGCGAAGGCGCGAGCACGATGGACATCGGGCGGACGGTGCTGCCGAACTTCGAACCGCGCCACCGCCTCGACGCGGGCACGTTCGGCACCATGGGCGTC
>JBLNCO010000148.1:0-7447 GCA_050260715.1 Hyphomicrobiales bacterium
CGTCCAGAAGTCTTCGAGCACGGCCCATTGTCCCGGCTCGCGGCGCAGGTGCGCTTCGAGCACCTCGGCCCACCGTTCGACGGCCTTTCGCACATCCAGTTCGGCGTCCCCGGTCTGGTCCACGCGGAACGGCTCGTGCAGGTAGATCGTGAAGTTGTCGTGGCTCTTGCGCGAAGTGAGCACCGGGACCACGAGCGCGCCTGTGCGCCGGGCCAGTTCCCACGGCCCGCGCGGCAACTTCACCTCGCGCCCGGCAAGCGTCACGCAGAGCCCGGTCCCCTGGATGTCGCGGTCGCCCATCAGGCCCACGAGCTCCCCCCGGCGGAGCGCGTCGAGGCAGGCCCGCACACCCGAGAACGTCGCCTCGTAGAACTTGCCGCCCGCCGATGACCGCCGCCGCAGGAGCTCCTTCGAAAACGCCTCCGGCCGCAGCGCTTCGACTACCGCCACGAACGGCCGCCCGCGGTACGTCAGCGCCTGCACCACGAGCTCCGGGTTGCCCGTGTGGGCGCTGACCGCCACCACCGGCCCCGGCTCCTCCAGCGCGCACAGCCACTCCGCGTTCACGATGGTCAGGTGGTCGCGTTCGAAATTGCGCATCTGGCGGTAGGGCAGCGTGCAGAGGTCCACCCAGTAGCGCGCGACGTTCTGGTACGCTTCGCGGCCCTCCGCCCGCGCCCGCTCGCGGTCGCCGTCGCAGAACGGCAGGAGGTTGCGGGTGATGTTCCGCCGCGCCCCCGGGCAGGTCTCCCACGCGACCCGGCCCACGAGTGTCGCGAGCGGGTATGCCAACCAGCGCGCCCGGCCGAGCACCGGCGCGAGCAGCCGCAGGAGCACCAGCTTCGTCATTTGGCCGCCTCGCGCGGCCACATCTCCCGGAACATGTACCACTGCTCCGGATGCCCGCGGATGAACCGCTCATGCGCCGAAACGATGGCCTGCGTGAGTTCGCGGACGTCCTTCGCTTCGTCTCCGGTCGGTTCGTAGCAGATATCGAAGTCGGTGAGGGTGTGCACTTCGTCGCCGTAGGGGCGCGCGCGCACGAAGGCGGTCGGCACCACGCGCGCCCCGGTGCGCAGCGCAAGCCGTGCGGGGCCCGCAGGCACCTCGATCGTCTCGCCGAAGAACCGCACGGGTACGCCTTCGCCCGGAACCGGGCGGTCGATCAGCAGTGCCAGGAGGCCGTTCTCGCGGAGCGTGCGGACAAGCGACGGCCCGGCCTTCTCCATCGGGATAACCCGCATGCCCAGCCGTTCGCGCGCGCCGACCACCATCCGGTCGAGCCGCGGGTCGTCGAAGGTCTCCGCCACCACCGACAGGCGATACCCGCGCGCGGCGGCCGCGCCGGCCCCGAGGTCCCAGTTGCCGAAGTGCATGCAGACGATGATGGCCCCACAGCCATCCGCCAGCGCGCGGTCGAGCGCCGCGAAGCTATCTTCGCCGTGACAGCGTGCGCGCAATTGCTGCGGCGAAAGCGACGGGAACCGCACGAAGTCGGCCAGGTAGCGGCAGTAGTTCACGAGCGATGCGCGCGCGGTTCGCCGCACTTCGCGAGGCGGAGCGCCGTGTAGCACGCGCGAGTAGTTCCGCAGCATAGCCCGTCGGCCGCGCGGCCACAGGTAGAACCCGATGGTCCCGACCACGAACGCGACGAAGTAGCTCACCCGCGGAGGGAGACGGCTGACGACGAGCGTGACCACCCGCCAGAGGCGGTACTGCATTTATCGCGTGGGGTGGCCGGCGCTGGTGCAGCATGGCACCACCGCGGCGCGAACTGGGCGCGAAGCACGGTCGGCGGGCATCGCCGGGATCATAGCAAAGAACGGAGTTCGTGCCGGGTTCAGCCGGGTGGCGAATTCGCACGCGAACGTATCGCCCACGTTCTCCTGTCTTGCCAGCCTTCCTCGCGCGTCGCTATCGTGCGCGCACCCACTGCTACGGAGGTTCGCCATGGCCAGTGAACAGCTGCAGGTCGTCCTCAACCTGCTCAAGCAGAACCGCCCGCCCGAGGGTGCGCCCGCGCCCGACATTGCGGCGATGCGCGCCGGCATGGAGGAGCGCTCCGCCCGCTGCGCCGATGACATCTCGGTCGAGCCGGTCGACGCTGGCGGCGTCCCCGCCGAATGGATCTCCGCGCCGAACGCCGAGCCGGCGAACGTGGTGCTCTACCTCCACGGTGGCGGCTATGTGCTCGGTTCGCCCACCACCCACCGCGACCTCGCCGCCCGCATCTCGCGTGCATCTGGCGCTCGCGTCCTCCTCATCGACTACCGCCTCGCGCCCGAGCATCCCTTCCCGGCTGCGGTCGACGATGCGCTCGCGGCCTACCGGTGGATCCTCGCGCAGGGCATCGACCCCGCCGCGGTGGCCATCGCCGGCGATTCCGCGGGCGGCGGGCTCACGCTCGCCACGCTCCTCGCCCTGCGCGACGCCGGCGGCCCGCTCCCCGCGAGCGCAGCCTGCATCTCGCCCTGGACCGACCTCACGGGCACCAGCAAGGCGCTCGAAACGCGTGCCCACCTCGACCCCATGGTCCAGCGCGAGGGCCTCCTCCAGATGGCCGCCTCCTACCTGGGCGGCGCCGACCCGAAGACGCCGCTTGCGTCGCCGCTCTTCGGCGACCCCACCGGCCTGCCCGACCTGCTCATCCAGGTCGGCACCTCGGAGACGCTGTTCGATGATGGCGCGCGCTTCGCGGCCCGCGCCTGCGAGGCCGGCGTCGCGGTCACCTTCGAGCCGTGGCAGGACATGATCCACGTCTGGCACGCGTTCGCGCCCATCCTGCCCGAGGGCCAGGCCGCCATCGAGCGCATGGGTGAGTTCATCCGCGCCCGCCTGCGCCAGCCAGCCACAGCCTGACGCACCGGCGCCCCGGCCACGCGGCCGGGGCGCCCTTTCCCCTTGCCCCGTTTCGCCATCTACTACCCCGATGGCGCGCACCGTCTACGTCGTCCCCCACTGTCACTGGGACCGGGAGTGGTACCAGCCGCACGAGCTCTTCCGCTGGCGGCTGGTGCAGATGATCGACGAGCTGCTCGACTACATGGAGCAACACCCCGAATTCCGCTGCTTCACGCTCGACGGCCAGACCGTCGTCATCGAGGACTACCTGGAGCTTCGCCCCGAAAACGAACACCGCCTCCGCGCCATGATCGAAGCAGGGCGCATCGTCATCGGGCCCTGGTGGGTGCAGCCCGACGAGCTCCTGCCGACGGGCGAATCGCATATCCGCAGCTTCCAGCGCGGCATCCGGCAGGCGCAGGCGCTCGGCGGCTGCCTGCAGGTCGGGCACTGCGCCGACCAGTTCGGGCACATCGCCCAGATGCCCCAGCTCATGGCGCAGCTCGGGCTCACGTCGGCCTGCCTCTGGCGGGGCGTCCCCGATTCGGTGCCCGGCTGGTCGTTCCACTGGCAGGCGCCCGACGGCACCACCCTCCCCGTGCTCTACCTGCGCCACAGCTATTCGAGCGGCTGGCGGCTCCCGATGGAGCCCGAGGACCTGATCGAACGCACCCGCCGCCAGGAGCGCGCCCGCCGCGGCGATGAGCCGCTCCTCCTGATGAACGGCACCGACCATTCGCGCATGGAAAAGCACGTGCCCGAAGCCCTGGTGCGCGCAGCCGGGCAGGGCTACGACTACCAGCTCGTCACGCTCGCGGAATACGAACGCGCCCAGCTCGCCGCCGGCATCGATCCCTACGTGCACCCGGGCGAACTGCGCTCGCCCGACAACTCGAATGTGCTCGTGGGCGTGCTCTCCGCCCGCATGAACATCAAGCAGCGCGACTTCGAGGTCGCCTCGTGGCTCGAACGGTACGCCGAGCCGCTGGAGCTCCTTTCGTGGCAGCACGGTAGCCCCGATGCCCTGCCCGCGCTGAAGCACGCCTGGCGGCTCGCGCTCGAAAACACGCCGCACGATTCCATCTGCGGCTGCAGCGTCGACCAGACGCACCGCGAGATGTTGCCCCGCTACGACCGCGCGGAGCAGCTGGCCCGCCAGGTCGCGCGGGAGTCGATGCAGCACCTCGTCCGGCGGCTCGAAGCTCCCGCGGGCGGCGCGCTCGCCGTTTTCCGCCCGGTGCCGCACGCCCGCGCCGTCCTCGAAGTGGACGTGCCCGGCACCTGGGAGGCCACGGCCCTTCGCCTCCCGGACGGCCGCGAGGTCGCATGCTCACTGGAGGACCGGGGCCCGGGCGAGGTTCTGTACCACAACCCCGACACGAGCCCGCATGGCGCCGGCCGCCACCTCGACTTCCTGCGCGAGGACCGCTACGACAACCACTACATCGAGGACATGCGCTGGGGGCTCGGCGACGACCGCGTCCTGCGCCTCGAAACCACCGTCGGCGACGACCTGAACGCGGTCGACTGGGCGGCCATCCGCCAGGAAGTGCGCGAAATCGCGGCCAACAACCTCGCCGACCGCGCCGAGCTCACCGTCGTCCGCAGCGGCCGCAAGCACCTCACTGCCGTGCTGCCACCGACGGACACCATCGGCGTCCAGCTCCTCACCCCCGCGACGGGAGAGCGGGGCGCGGCCGGCGACGCCCCGGCCTGGGCGGATGCGCGGCGGACCGCCATCGGCAACGGCTTCTACGAAATCCGCCTGCGCAAGCGCGGCCTCGAAATCCGGGACCTCCGCACCGGTATCTCCATCAACGACGCCCTGTGCTTCGTCTCCGAAGGCGACCGCGGCGACGAGTACAACGCGGACATCCTCGATGACCCGGTGTTCGCAACGCTGCAGCCGGCCGGAGTCGAATGCGATGGTGTCGCCGCGACACTCGCTTTCGAAGCCGAGCTCCGGGCGCCCGCCGGGCTCGCCCCGGACCGCGAAGCGCGCACCGGCATGGCCACGACCCGCATCACCGGCACGCTCACGCTGCACTCCGGGCTGCCCTGGCTCCGGGCGCGGGTCGAAGTCGACAACCAGCATCGCGACCACCGCCTCCGTGCGCTCGTCGCGCTGCCGTTCGAAGTGACCCACGCCATCACCGAGAACACGTTCCACGTCGCTGAGCGTCCGCTCGAGCCCCAGCCCTACAACGGCATCGGCGCCGAGCAGCCGCCCACGACCTTCCCGCAGAAGACGTTCGCCGCTTTCGAGGCCGGCTCCTTCGGGCTGGCCGTGTTCAACCGGGGGCTGCCCGAAGGCGAGGTCGTGCGCCTGCCGGATGGCCGCCAGGCCTATGGCCTGACGCTGCTCCGCTGCGTCGGCTGGCTCTCCCGCGATGACCTGCGCTCCCGCCGCGGCGGCGCCGGGCCGACGATCGCCACCCCCGAAGCGCAGATGCCTGGCCGGCACACGTTCGAGTTCGCGCTGACGACCTACACCGGCGGCTGGCGCGAGGCCGGCATCCAGCCGCTCGCGCACAGCTTCGCGCACCCGCCGCTCGCCTACGCCACGAACGAGCATCCCGGCTCGCTGGGCGCCGATGCGCCGCTCGCGCGCATCACGTCGCCGCAGGTCGTGCCGTCGGCGCTGCACCGCAGCGCTGCCGATGGCGCGCCGATCATCCGCGTGTACAACGCTTCGCCCGAGCCCACGCTCGCCGAGATCGAAGTCCCCGCCGGGAGCCGCGGCGCCGGGCTCACGGACCTCCTCGAACGCCACCAGCAGGAGCCGGATTACACGCCGGCTGGCTGGCGCTTCCCGCTGCGCCCCTGGCAGATCCAGTCGGTGCGCTTCGGCCGCCGTGGCGCGCCCTAGCGCCCGCTCCCTACCGGCCAGGTAAAGCCCCTTCTCCTAACCCGGGATCGCAACCGAACCGTCACCGGCGATAGGGGTTTCCGCGTGCCCCACCGGGGTAGTGGCGGCGCTGCCACCAGTCGATCTCCACCACAGAAACCTTCACCGGGCGTGCCCCACCACGGCAGCGCGCGGGCAGTGGCGGGGATAGACACGTGGTAGTTCGACCGATTGATAGCACGCGCAGGCGCCGGCTGTCCGCGGCGTTTGCGCTCGCGGCACTCTGCTGGATGCTGGCCGCATGGGGATACCTGGCCGGCACGAACAGCGCCGGCGCCGAGGCCCCGAACGGGTTCCGCGACGAGCACCTCGACCACGTCGTCCCCTACAACGGCGAGTGGTACAACGTCGCGATTCGCTTCTTCATGTTCGACGACGGCAGTGGCGACTTCGAAGCCGAAGCCGCGGCCGCCCGGGCCGAGATGGTCAGCCGGTTCCCGGGCGCGATCGAGCGCACCGACGATGGCGTAAGCGCCCAGTACGTCCTGAACGGGTACTGGTGGAGCTCCCACTCGGCGAGCTGGCACTACAACCCGGCCGGCAAGCCCGCGAGCCTGAGCGGCGATAGCGGCGCGATCTCCGCCGCGGCCGCGGCCTGGGGCCAGGTCGGCGTCAACTTCGCCTTCAGCGGGGGCAGCACCACCACGGCCGGTACCGGCGCCTGCGGTGGCAGCTCGTCGGGCCTCGATGGCACGAACACGGTCGGTTGGGGCGCCCAGAGCGGCTCGGTGCTCGCGGTCACCTGCACCTGGTACAGCCAGTCCGGTTCGCCGCGCCCCGCGACCGAGTTCGACATGCAGATCGACCCCGACTGGAGCTGGACGACCGGAGGCGCGATCCAGATCGACCTCCAGAGCGTCGTGACCCACGAATTCGGCCACGCCCTCGGCCTCGGCCACTCGGCCAACTCGTCGGCTGTGATGTACGCGAGCTACTGCGCGGGCTGCAACAAGCGCGCCCTCACCCCCGACGACATCTCGGGCGCCCTGGCCATCTACGGCCCGGCCGGCGGGCAGCCCACCCCGACTCCGCCGCCGCCCACCCCGACGCCGACCAAGACGCCCACCCCGACGCCGACACCGCCGCCTCCGACGCCGACCCCCACGAAGACGGCCACGCCCAGTCCGACGCCCACAAAGACGGCGACGCCGAGCCCGACGCCCACGAAGACCGCTACGCCGACGCCGACGAAGACGCCGTCGCCCACGAAGACCGCCAGCCCGACGGCGACGCACAGCACGACGCCGCGCCCAACCACGACGCCGGCGCCGAGCCTGCCGCTGTTGCCGGGCGCCAACCTCATCACCTGGCCGAACAACGACGCTGCGCCCGAGCAGGCGCTCGCCGATGCCACCGGCCTCCAGGTGGTCTACGCCTGGAACCCGCAGACGAAGAAGTGGAGCCGCTACATCGCCGGTGCCCCGGACTACGTGAATAACCTCGATGTCCTGCACCGTGGCCAGGCCTACTGGTTCCTTTCGAACACAGCGGGCTCGATCAGGCTCACCCGCTAACGTTCAGCCGCAGGTTCCACGAAGCGGCCGGCGCCCTGAGCGCCGGCCGTTCTGTTCCCGGCTCCACGCCCAGCGTGTGCGCGCACACAACCGCCCACCCGCCAGCGACGGGGCCAACAGCCAACAGCCAATAGCCAACAGCCAACAGCAGGCTCACCCGCTAACGTTCAGCCGCAGGTTCCAC
>JBLNCO010000149.1:0-8135 GCA_050260715.1 Hyphomicrobiales bacterium
CCCGCGAAGGAGCGCGCGTATTCGACGCGTTCGAAGGGCGCGCAGGAGGCGCACGAGGCGATCCGCCCGACGGATGTCCGGCGCACGCCCGAGAGCCTGCGGCGCATGCTTTCGGCTGAGCAGCTGCGGGTGTACACGCTCATC
Source organism: Hyphomicrobiales bacterium (assembly GCA_050260715.1). Lineage (GTDB taxonomy): Bacteria > Chloroflexota > Dehalococcoidia > Tepidiformales > Tepidiformaceae > JALOAP01. Next base: position 145 of record JBLNCO010000149.1, read on the forward strand.
TGGCAGCGGTTCGTCGCGAGCCAGATGGCGGACGCCATCTTCGATACGACGCGCGTCGAAATTGAGGCGCGAGAGAGCGGGGAACTTCGCGGCACGTTCCGGGCTTCGGCGCAGCGTCTGCGCTTCCCCGGCCACCTGGCGGTGTACGGCAACGTCGCCGAGGACACCGAAGGCAACCCCGATGAGGACAGCGAGGCGCAGCTCCCGGACCTGAGCGACGGCGATCCGCTCGAACGGCGGAACGTCGAGGGCCGGCAGCACTTCACGGAGCCGCCACCGCGTTTCACGGAGGCGTCGCTGGTGAAGAAGCTCGAAGAGCTGGGCATCGGCCGGCCGAGCACCTACGCGACCATCGTGCAGACGGTGCAGAAGCGCGACTACGTGAAGAAGGAAGGGCGGGCGCTCGTCCCGCTGGAGCTCGGGTTCCTGGTGAACGACCTGCTCGTGCAGCACATGGACAAGTACGTGAACACGGGCTTCACGTCGGAGATGGAGAAGGAGCTCGACGAGGTCGCCGATGGGAAGCGCGACTACCTGTCGGTGGTGCGCGACTTCTGGCGGGAATTCGAACCCGAGTACGAGCAGGCGAAGGGCAAGGCCGAAAAGGTCGACGAGCCGACGGACATCCTCTGCAACGTCTGCGGCCAGGCGAATATGGTTATCAAGTGGGGGCGGAACGGGAAGTTCTTCGCCTGCCCGCGGTACCCGCAATGCACGAACTCGTTGCCGATGGGCCCGGATGGCAAGCCGGTGTTCGTCGCGCCCCCAACGGTGACGGAGTACGCCTGCCCGAAGTGCGGTTCGCCCACCATCCAGAAGTCGGGGCCGTACGGGCCATACCTGGACTGCACGAACCGCGAAGGCGGCAAGTGCGACTTCCGGTCGGGGGTGCCGGTGGGCGTGGAGTGCCCCGAGGAGCCGGGGTACGGCCAGCTGGTGGAGAAGCGGACGCGGCGGGGCACGTTCTACGGCTGCTGGAACTACCCGAACTGCAGCTACACCACGAACAGCCTGGAGCCGGGCAAGATGAGCCCGGTCCGCTCGTCCGAGGAGCGGGCGGCGGCGAACGCCAAGTTGCTGGAGCGCAGCGCGCGTGGCAAAGCCGCGTTCGCTAAGCGCCGCGAGAACGCCCGAGCGAAGAAGGCGAGCTAGCGTTTGGCTGTTGCGCTCCTGCACCAGGCGCCGGACGCGATCCGCGGCCTGGCGCTGCTCGAGCTGCTGGCCGGCGACGAGCCGTTCGTCCCGCCGGTGGAGTTCGACTTCGACGGCTGCCGGCTCGATAGCCTCCCGGACGACTTCGACCGCTTCCCGGACATCACGGTCCTGAGCCTGTACGGAAACGACCTGGTGGAGCTGCCGGAGTCGGCGTGGCGGCTGTCGCAGCTGCGGGTGCTCAACCTCGCGGGCAACCGCTTCGTGGAGCTGCCCGAGGAGCTGGGGCGGCTCACCGCGCTGGAGATGCTCGACCTCGGGCAGAACCAGCTCGACGCGCTGCCCGACGCGTTCGCGGGGCTGCGAAGCCTGCGGTACCTGTACGCCAGCAACAACCGCCTCGAGGTGCTACCGCCGTCGACGGCGGAACTCGAAGCGCTCCGGTACCTGAACGTGTCGGACAACCATCTGACGGGGCTCCCGGAGTGGCTCGGGGAGCTTTCGAGCCTGGTGGAGCTCCGGGCCTACAACAACGGGCTCACGGAGCTGCCGGAGTCGGTCGGGGCGCTCGGCCGGCTGCGCGAACTGCACCTGCACCACAACTTCCTGGCGGCGCTGCCGGAGTCCATCGCGGGGCTGGACGAGCTGCGCGTGCTCGACGTGCGGGCGAATGGGCTGCGAGAGCTCCCGGACGCTATCGGCGCGCTCAGCCGGCTCACCGCCCTGGACCTGCGGTCGAACCAGCTCAGGGAGCTCCCGGGAAGCGTGACGAACCTTCGCAGCCTGCGCACGCTCGACCTTCGTGCGAACCAGCTCACCACGCTGCCCGAAGGGCTCGGCGAACTGCCGAACCTCGAGCGCCTGGACCTGCGGTGGAACCGGCTCACGGAGTTCCCGGGCTGGCTCGGAGCGCTCGAAGAGCGCGGCTGCCTGGTATACGTCTAGGGCTGATTGCGGGGCGCGTGGCCGGCTGCTCGTACTACTCGCACTCCTCCGCCGGATGGCGCATGCTGGCTCCATGGTCCACCTGAATCGTATCTACACGCGTGCCGGCGACGACGGCACCACGGCGCTCGGCGGCGGGCAACGCGTGCCGAAAGACAGCCTGCGCATCGAAGCCTACGGCACGGTCGACGAGCTGAACTCGGTCATCGGGGTAGCGGTGGCGGCGGGGCTGCACGAGTCGCTGCGGGAGCCGTTCTTCGTCATCCAGCAGGTGCTGTTCAACGTCGGGTCGGACCTCTGCATCCTCGAAGAGGACAAGAAGCGCTTCGCGGTCCCCGGTATCGAAAAGCGGCATGTGGAGCAGCTGGAGGGCTGGATCGAAGCGTGGAATGCCGAGCTCGAGCCGCTCCGCAGCTTCGTGCTGCCCGGCGGCGACCCGGCGACGGCGCAACTCCATGTCGCGCGCACGGTGTGCCGGCGGGCGGAGCGCGCGACGATCGCGCTTTCCCGCGAGGAGGAGGTTGGGAGCTTCGTCATCCCTTACCTGAACCGCCTGAGCGACCTGCTGTTCGTCGCGGCGCGGTACCAGGCGAAGCTGAACGGCCGCGGCGACATCCTCTGGGACAGTCACGGGTACTAGGCGCGGGAATGCCGCGGCGAGAAGTGGGCTGAGGAGCGCAGCGACTCCGAAAGGCGCTACTGGCCGCCGCCGATGCTCATGGACTCGCGCACCTTCTCCTGGGGCTTGGCGGGGTTGCCGAGCGCGGGGAGGTGCGGGTGCGGCATACGCCGCGAGCCCTTCTCGGCGACGCGGTAGACGAGGTTGTTCCCGCTGGCGAGCTTCCATTGCGCGTGCAGGGCTGGGACGCTGCCAAGCAGGAAGGTGTTCGCGGCCATAAGCGGCCACTGGGCAAAGCCCCAGGCGACGTGTCGCAGGCGGACGTACTCGGGGCGCGGGCCGCGGAAGTAGTACTCGAGCGCGATGATGCCGAGCAGCGGCAGGAGACAGACCGAGATCATCGCGGGCACGATCGCCAGCATCAGCCAGCGAATTTCGAGCACCTCGAAAAAGTGGCCGGTGAACAGCGCACCGAAGTCCCACATCGGGCCGGGGAGCGAAATCGAGGGTGTCGTCCACCAGGGGGGCATGCCGGCTCCGAACTTCCGCGTGAAGAGCACGGGAATCTGCGGACCGAGGGCCACGATGTACCACTGGGCCATCCAGAGCGCGTGGACCTTCGTGACTGCGCCGGTGAGCACCAGGCGCCGGCGCCAGCTCAGCGGCGAACGGCGATTCAGCGAGAAACGCCAGGCGTAGGGGATGTCGCTGGCGCCCCAGGCGTGGCGGACCTGCTGGGCATAATGCGCGCGGATGGTCTTGTCGTAGCGGTCGGTGAGGACGCAGTCGTTTCCGAGTGGCAGGAAGATGGGCTCGACGTGCACCCGGTCGCCGAGGGTGAAGCACGACTTCAGGTAGACGTGCCAGTCCTCGGGGATGACCTCTTCGTCCCAGTAGTCGATGGCGTGGAGCATCTCCCAGCTGAGCGAGTAGCAGGAGGTGGGGAACTTCACGCTCCCGGGCAGCAGGAGGTTCGAGAGCCGGTTGACGCCCGAAAGGCCATCGGGGATGCGCAGCGGGGCCGGGATATCCCAGATGTTGTTCGAATTGAAGATGGTGGGCTGCCAGAAGGCGCGGTAGCGGTCCTTCGAGGTGAGGAAGAGGTAGTTCAGGGCCTCGAAGTGGCGCTCGTGGAAGACGGCGTCGGCGTCGCAACTGGTGACGGTGAAGCGCCGGATGTCTTCGGCGCCGTCGTCGATGAGGCGGCGGTAGGCCTCGCGGGCGGCCCAGGCTTCGTTCGAGCCCTTGCCGGGCGTCTCGCTCGGAAGACCGGCCGGGTGGTAGGTGGCGAACATATCGCCGAAGTAGACGCGATAGCGCATGAGGAGGCGGCCGGCCTTGGCGCGGCAACCCGTCTCGCGTGCTTCCATTGCGAGCACGACGACCAGCTGGTCGCGGTTGGGCTGGGCGGCGAGGGAGTCGAGCGTGCGGCTCAGGCCTTCCTCGCTCTCGCGGTAGTTCGGGATGATGACCAGGTGGCGGGGCCAGTCCCACGTTTCGGCGCCGGGATGGCCGGGGAGCCAGGCGCAGTATTTCGCGGCCCAGTTCGTGGCCTTCCAGCGCCGGATGCGGAAGATGCCGACGACACAGGCGACGACGACCGCGTAGGAGCGGATAAGCCAGTAGGCGAAGAAGGCGACGAGGCTAACGGCGAGGATTTCGGGCGCGTAGAAGGGCGCCCAGAAGATCGTGGAAACGATCAGCAGGGAGATCCCGAGTGGCAGACAGTTCCAGAGCCGCTCGCGGAGACGAGAGCGGGAGATAAGGTCGAGGTGTACTGGCTCGAATTGAGAGATTCGGGACGTGGGCTGGCGAGTTGCCCGGACGGCCATAAAGAAGATGCCTCTGTCGAGGTTCTTCCCACGCCGCCGAGGTTAGCTGTCGGGCTGCGACCGGAGATAGCCGCTCCGCCGTCATCCAGCCTCGCCGTGGGCCAGATCAAGGCGGACTCGCCCCGAGTTTTGGTTCCCCCGTCCCGCACCAGCGGGCTAGGCGCGCGAGGTGTCGCATCTGCAGAATTGGCGCTGGTTGAGCCAGTGTCAAGCAAATGAGTAGTACGGATTCGTTGCAATAAGCGACGCTATGTCAACTTCCGAAGACGGGCGATCCGTGCGCGAGAGGACGGAACGGCATTCGGACGTGTAGGGTTCATAACATGTACACGAGAGAAGAGCTCATTGGCGATCTGCGAGAGATCCGGTACTCGCTCAGTGTCGTAGCGGAGCGCGTCCCCGGGCTGCTCATTATGCCGACAGACATAGATCGCCCATTACCACTTGTGTTCATCCAACATCCCGCCACAAGTTCGAAAGATGATTATTTCGTAAGGGATGTGGCCCTCCGCTGGGCGCAGCGCGGCTGGGCCTGCACGGGCATCGACGCGCCGCTGCACGGCGACCGCGACACCTACGACCCGCTGTCGCTCTTCCGGGACCAGTCGCGCTACCCGGCGATTGTCGACCAGTTTTCGCGCGAGATTTCCGCGACCATCGACGCCCTGGCGGAGGCGTACCCGGTGGATACCACGCGGATGGCGTACATCGGCTATTCGATGGGGAGCATGCTCGGGCTGCCGGCGGTATCACGCGACGGGCGCTTCAAGTGCGCGGCCTTCTGCCTCATCGGCGAAGGCGGGATGGTCGGGCCGGCGACCGGGCCGGGGTCGGCGGTGCCGGGGTTGAAGGACGTCGCGGTGCGGGTCGTCGGGAAGGTGCGCGACGAGCTGATTCCCCGCGATTCCACGCTCGCGCTCTTCAGCGCGCTGCCGGGGCGCAACAAGGACATCGTGTGGCTGCCGGGCGGCCACTTCGAAATCGGGCCGGATGTGGTGAGCGCGGCGGAAGAGTGGGTGCGGAAGTGGCTGTGAGGCCGCGGTGGCTCAGGGTACGCCGAGCGAGAGGATGATGCCGGAGAGTACTTCGGCCAGGCGTGCGCGAGGGAGCCGCCCAACGAACTGGTGAAGGTCCTGCTTGTTGACGGTCATCACCTGCGACACCAGGACGACGGACTCCTCCGGCAGACCCGCCTCGTCCGGCCGAACGCGGACGTTCCCGGGAATCCTGGCACGCCGAAGCTGCGACGTCAGCGGGCAGACCATGGTTGTGCGCATGCGCGAGCGGTTCAGCGCATCGGACTGCACAACCACGGCGGGGCGGACGAAGGCAGGAGCGGAGCCAGACGGCTCACCGAAGTCGATCCAGTAGATCTCGCCCTGGCTTACCATTCGCCGCGCTGGATGTGGCCGCGTCCCTGTGCCTTGCCGGAGGCAGCCCAGGCTTCGTCCTCGGCGGCCATCTCGTCGTCGTACAGCTCGTTCACGCGGCGGGTGAGCTCATCCTGCTCGGCCTCCCAGAGGAATCGCTGGAGGGCCGCAGCGACGATCGCGCTCCGCGACTTGCCGGTCTTTTCGGTGCGGCTTTCGAGCCGCGAGAACAGCTCATCCGGGAGAGATACGGCGAACTTCATACTTTGTATCCTACTCTCTTTCCGACCCGGATGCATACCGGTGCCCCGGGGAGTTCCTACCGTTGGGCTGCCAGCGCCGATACGCGGGCAGGCCGCGGGCTTCGCCCCTATACTGCGCGCATTCTCCCTGAACGAAGGACTGACCCATGGGCAATCTCATCGATAGCGGCGAAATCATCGCCCGCATGATCAAAAACGAAGGTGTGAGCCACATCTTCACCCTCTCGGGCGGCCACGTGCAGAACATCTACGAAGGCTGCCTGAACAACGGCATCGGCATCGTGGATACCCGCCACGAGCAGTCGGCGGGGCACGCGGCCGACGGCTATTCGCGCATCACCTTCAAGCCGGGCGTGGCGGTCGTGACCGCGGGCCCGGGCGTGACCGACGTCGTGACGGCGGTCGCGAACGCGTACCAGGCGTCGAGCCCGATGGTGGTGATCGGCGGACGTTCGCCGTTGCGCCAGTACGACATGGGGTCGCTGCAGGACATCGAGCTCATGGACGTGATGAAGCCGATCACGAAGTGGGCGCAGACGGTCTACGAAACGCGGCGCATCCCCTACTACGTGGCGATGGCGTTCCGCGAGGCGATGACCGGCCGCTACGGCCCGACGTTCCTCCAGATCCCATCGGACGTCCTGTTCGGGCGGGTCGATGAGGACCAGATCGAGTGGCCGGTGAACTATCGGACCTCGGGCGAAATCATGGGCGACCCGGCGCTCATCAAGCAGGCGGCGGAGGCGATCGCGAAGGCGAAGAAGCCGATGGTGATGGCCGGCTCGGGCGTGTTCTGGCACCGGGCGCACAAGGAGCTGGCGGAGTTCGCGAAGGCCGCGGATGTGCCGGTGTTCACGAACGCGATGGGCCGCGGGACGATGAAGCAGGACAACCCGAACTTCTTCAGCCTCGCCCGCAAGCCCGCCTTCGCGCAGGCCGACACCATCGTGGTCTTGGGTACGCCGATCGACTTCCGGCTGAAGTACGGGCGGGCGCCGGCGTGGAACCCCGAGGCGCAGGTCATCCAGATCGACATCGACCCGCGGGACATCGGGCGGAACCGCGATTTCACGATCGGGATCGAGGCGAACATCCGGCAGGCGCTGCTGCAGCTCACGGGCGAGATCGGCAAGGCCGACCATTCGGAGTGGATGCAGCACCTGCGCGGCATGGAAGGCCAGGCGGACGCGCAGCGCGAGGTGTACATGAACTCGGACTCGATGCCGATTCACCCGCTGCGGCTGTGCAAGGAGATCGCACAGTTCGTCGACGACGACACGATCGTGGTGGGCGACGGCGGCGACATCGTGGCGCAGGCGGCGGCGGTGCTCCCGATCAACAACCCCGGCCAGTGGATGGACCCGGGCCCGTTCGGCACGCTGGGCGTGGGCACGGGGTTCTGCATGGCGGCGAGCGTGGCCGCGCCGAACAAGAAGGTGCTGATGGTCAACGGCGACGGGACCTTCGGGCTGAACGGCTTCGACTTCGACACGTTCGTCCGGTTCAAGATGCCGGTGGTTTCGATCGTGGGGAACGACCGCTGCTGGCACCAGATTTATGTCGGGCAGAAGGCGCAGTACGGCGCAGGGCGGACGCCCGCGACCGTGCTCGGGGACAACGCCCGCTACGACAAGGTGGTCGAAGGGCTGGGCGGCCATGGAGAGTTCGTGGAGCACCCGGAGCAGATCCACGCGGCGATAGCGCGGGCGATCGACAGCGGAAAGCCGGCGTGCGTGAACGTGGTCATGGACCCGGAGCCGCCGGGAGTGAAGGGCGGCTACGAGTTCAAGTAAGCCCACGAACGTGCGCG
>JBLNCO010000150.1:0-5243 GCA_050260715.1 Hyphomicrobiales bacterium
GTCATCAAGGCTGCGGACCACATCATCGACCTCGGCCCGCTCGGTGGCGACCGCGGCGGCGAGCTCATCGCCCAGGGCACGCCCGAAGAGGTGGCGCAGTGCGAGAAGAGCTTCACCGGCCAGTACCTGCGGCCGATCCTCGCGGCGGCCGGGACCATCTCGTCCGAAGGGGCGGTGACGCCCCCGCCGGTGCGCCTCACGCGGCGCCGGAAGACAGCGGCGACGGCCGCGCCGGACATCGTCGTGCCCTCGGCGAACGGCGCGCGCCCGGACGGGCAGATCGAAGCACCCGCGGACCCGGGCGAGCTCGCGACCACGAACCCGGAGCAGGCGGCCGCGTTGGCCATCTCCCACATCGCGGACCGTCTCCAGCGGGAGGCCGCCCGGGAAGAGCGCGGCCCAACGAAGGCCGCGGAGAAGCGGGCGCGCCAGGCGGCGAAACCGCGCAAGGAGACGGCCAGCGAACGCAACCTCCGCGAGACGCGCGAACGGCGCAAGGCGGGGAAGGAGTAGCGCCTTCGGTTTGGCTCCGACGCCCGCGACTCAGGCGCCTCGAGAGCTGCTTCCAGGCTGGAGGCTCCGGTCAGGCGCCCCGTTCGCGGATCCAGACGAGCAGATCGTCGGCTGCGTCGCTGTTCGGGGCTCCCACTGCCGCGGTGGATCCGGCGACTGCCTCGACCGCCTCGCGCAGACTGGAGCCACTGCGGCGCGACGCGAGGATGGCCGGGAGGATGGCCGGCTTCTCCACCCACAGGGCGTACTCTTCGTCGCTAAAACCGAGAAACTCGGCCAGCGAGCGGGTGTCCTGCCCCTCGTGCCAGTCGCGGATGAACAGCTCGATCTCGTCTGTATCGACTTCACCGGCCAGGCACAGATCCACGAAAGTCCTCGTGGTCATAGCTCTAGCTTACGCCCCTTCACTGGTCCCGAGATCATTCTTCCGGTTATGGGGTCCAAAGCGCCGAGGTGATACCCAAGCTTCGAGAAGCGCTCGACCTCACCGTGAAGACTGTCCCAGGTGTGCAGGTACCCGTCTCCATCTCGCCAGACCGGCTCGCCACATCGGATTCGGGAAGCCGGGGTTTACCACTCGCTGGCCCTGCGGGAATCGGCCTTGAAATCGAAAGGGAAGCGGCGGGCAGGAGAACGAAGTCCCACATGAATTTCTCCTATTGACATTTCTCTACCTGTGTGGTTAGCCTCGTGGACATCCTCGGCGGGGGTAGACGGATGTCTAAATTGGCATATTGGCAGCCTTTGTACTGGTGATGTGCGCTGCGCTGGTGGGCGGTCGCGAAGACGTGGAGGCATCGTCCTATGGGAACGGGCGCTGCAACACCACACCCAAGACTTGCCAGTATAACTATTCCGGCAGCAGCCAGTACTACGAAGTCTGGACGGACGATTGCTCCATGTGCGCTGGCTCCTACAGCTTCGCGTTCAGCCAGGCGAAAGCCAGTTGGAACAATGTTGCTGGCCCGCAGTACTTCGTTGCCAAGTTCGGCGTCCCTTGGGGCCAGAATTACACCACCATCTTCATGAAGCAATACCCGTCCTTCCAAGATCCCGGGAACATTATCGCTGGTGCCTACGGGTATACGTATAATGTTCAGCCAAACGGCTCGGGGTGTACTTCCCTAGCCGTTGTCTGCAATGTATGGTACTCGAACGTCTACGTTAATAAGACTAAGATAGACAATCTGTATGCGACCTACTTTCCTCCCGACATTACCGCTCCATACATTACTCAATGGACATTCGCACACGAATTCGGCCACGTGCAAGGGCTCGGCCACCGTAGCGGTTTCGCTCTCATGTATCCATTTGCGACAACCACCGCGCCCAACGGCCCGGTCACGCTCGACATCGGAACTAATCCTCCTTGCAACGAGGGAACCACGGGGGATAACGTTACGATCCGCTGCATCTACGGCTATACGGGGTCCTGATCATGTTAAAGTTTCCTCCAACACAGCTGGCGAAGGTTGTCGTTCCGTTAGGTTTAGTCGCCGTCCTTGCATTAACGGTGGCAGTTTCCGTCGCGGTGAACGGCGGCGATGACGAGGCTAGGCAGCAGAACCTCGACGCAATCCGCGAGAACGAGGCTCGGCTGCTCACTTCGCAGAAGGATGTACTCGACGCGTACAACTCCGGGAAGCTGGACTATCGGACGCTGCCGCTCCAGGAACTGGACGCCGACATCGGACAGGTCCAGGACATCCGGTTTCCGGTCACCACGGCATCGCTCGTGGCAATCGTTCGCGTCGACGCGGTGTCCTTCCAGTCCTCCGGCATGGGCGACCTTCCCGCTGTTCACACGACCTATACCGTCGAGCGGGTGATGAAAGGCGACGTGGACCAGGGTTCGACCATCCAGACCACCGTTGCGGGCGGCCCGTACAGGACGAGCGAGGGCAACACTGTGTACGTGGTGCTTCCGCGCGGACGGATGGACGTCCCGGGCGACCGGTTGGTGGTGTTCTTCGACCGCTTCGAGAACGGCGAGTACGGCAACACCGACGTGACCGCACGCTTCCTCGTCGGTGCCGACGGGAAGATCGTCGCCGACGAGAACGCGAACATGCTGCACATTGCCGGTGTGGACGCGGAGACGTACGCGGACAGCCTCGAGCGGCTCGCGTCGCAGCCACTCCAGCCCGGCCAGCCGGCTCGCAGCACGCCCTGAGCGCGGCCTAGCCCTTCGGGCGGCTGCCGTAGTCGCCGAAGGGGTCGTCGCGTTCGCGCACGGCCTGGCGGAACCCGGCCTCCTGCGAGCGCGCGACGAAATCGAGCCCCTCCTGTGTGTGGCGTGCGATGCCATCGAAGAGCACGCCAAGCTGGCGGCTGGAGGCGAGGCCCATGTTCTCGGCCGTCTGGTTGCAGAGCAGCTTGAGCATGATGAGCTGGTTGATGGGCACCATCGCCATGCGCTTCGCGAACGCCATCGCGTGGTCCTGGAGCTGGTCGTCGGGCACGCATTCGAGGATGAGCCCGATCTCCGCCGCCTTCGGAGCCGGGATCTCGTCGCCAGTGAGCATGTAGCGCTTCGCCTTTTCGAGGCCCATGCGATAGACCCACATCGCCGTCGTCGGGGTACCCCAGACGCGCGAGGGTGGATAGCCGAAGATCGCACCTTCGCCCGCGATGATGATGTCGGAGCAAAGCACCATGTCGGTGCCGCCGCCAATGCACCAGCCCTGCACCGCCGCGATAGTCGGTTTCCGGCAGTACCAGAGCTTCATGTAGGTGTCGACGAAGCGGCCGATCATCGCCATATCCTGGACGGAGTCCCAGACGGGCTCGGGCGGCGCATCGGCCGGACGCGGGCGAGGAGCTGTGCTCCAGTCGAGGCCGTACCCCGCGCAGAAGGCGGGACCTTCGGCGCGTAGCAAGATGACGTGCACGTCGCGGTCGCGGTCAGCGGCATCGATGGCTTCGGCGAGCTCGTCGCGGAGCGCGGGCGTGATGGTGTTGTACTCGCGGTCGCGCGTCAGGACGATCGAGCGGACACCATCTTCGGTTTCGGTGCGGAGGGTTGTGGGCATCGGGCGGGTCCTCCCGTGGGCTGGTGCGAGTCGTACACGTGTGCCGGGCGGGACGCAAGGGTCAGGCCATCTGTGCCGCAGCCCACAGATGGTGCTTGCCATGGCGGCTATAGTTCTCCGTTATCCGCGGAAACGGGGTAGCCCACATGGCAAGTCCAACTGTCGCCCAATCCCCACTGGATTCGATCGAGCGGATAGGCCCCATCATCCGGCAGCACGCCGACGCCTCGGAGCAGCAACGCACCCTCGCCCGCCCGATCGTCGAGGCGCTCATCGAACACCGGCTCTTCCAGCAGATGGTCCCCGCGGCGCTCGGCGGGCCGGAGATCGACCCCATCACCTGGTTCAGGGTGGTCGAAGCCGGCGCCCGCATCGACGGCTCGACCGGGTGGATCCTGTTCATCAACGGCTCGACCGGGCTCGCCGGGCAGCGGATGACGCCCGAGCTGGCGGAACAGTACATGCGCGATCCGCGCACTATCGCCGCGGGCACCACCTTCCCGCTGGGGAAAGCAACCGTAACAGATGGTGGCTTCCGCGTTTCCGGCCGCTGGGGCTACGCGAGCGGCTGCAAGCACGCGACCATCCTGGCGGCGTTCTGCGTCGCCCAGAACGAAAACGGGCCCATCAGCCCCATTCCCTATGCGCCGGTGACCACCGTCGACCAGGTGACCATCGTCGAGAACTGGAACGTCATGGGCCTGGCCGGCACCGGCAGCCACGACGTGGTCTGGGACAACGTCTTCATCCCGGAGGAGCGCTGCCAGAGCCTCGTGGGACCGGAATTGAACCCGTTCTACCGGGCGCCCGTCTACCAGCTCCCGTTCATGACGATGTTCGCGTTCCCGATCGCCTCGGTCGCGCTGGGCATCGCCCAGCACGCCATCGACGAAGTGACGGCGATGGCGCAGACCAAGGTACCGAACGGTCCGGTGACCTCGACGCTCCGCGAACGGCCGGTGGCGCAGCTCCAGATTGCTGACGCGAACGCGCTGGTGGGCTCCGCACGGGCGTGGCTGTACAGCGCGCTCCAGAAGCAGTGGGACACCGTGCAGGCGGGCCGCGGCGTGGGGCTGCCCGACCGGATCGAGATGTGGCTCGCTGCGGCGAACGCGGTGCGAAGTGGCCGCCAGGCGGTGGACCTGATGCACCTCGCCGGCGGCGCGACCGCGAACTTCCGCGGGAACGCCATCGAACGGTGCATGCGCGATATCCATGCGGTGTCGCAGCACGCCGTGACCTCACCGGCCATGTGGCAGGCGATGGGGGCCATGCTGGCGGGTCTGCCGCCCGAAACCCCGCTGATTTCGCTGTAGGGGTCAGGCGGCCGCGGGGACTTCCTGTTCGCGGCCGAGCCACGCGAGGAATGCTTCGACGCAGCGAGGGTCGAGCTGCGTGCCGGCCACGCGCCGGAGCTCGGCGATGGCTTCCGCGAGCGGCCGTTCCCGCCGATAGACGCGCGGCGAGGTCAGGGCGTAGAAGGTGTCGGCCACCGCGACGAATCGCGCCGCGAGCGGGATTCGCTCGCCCGCGATGCCATAGGGGTAGCCGCCGCCCGCGAAGCACTCGTGGTGGGCGCGGACGACCAGTGCCACCTCGGTGAGCACGCGCGACTGGCGGGCGATCATTTCGCCGCGAGCCGCGTGGTGCTTCATCTGCTCGAACTCTTCGTTCGTCAGCTTGCCCGGCTTCAGCAGG
>JBLNCO010000151.1:0-3268 GCA_050260715.1 Hyphomicrobiales bacterium
ATGCCGACGAGGGTGGCCTGTTGGGTGAAGCCGACAGTGGTGGCGATGTCGCAGGGCGGAGGAGGCGGCGGGAAGGGCTCGGTCTGGATCTCGCGGGCGCAGTTATCGAAGGATTCCCGCAGGTCGAAGGTCTCGCCGACCTGGAGCCCGGCGGTCTTGGCGGCCTGGGCGCCCATCGCGACTTCTATCGGGCCGTCCGGCGTACCCGGGCCGGGCAGGCGGCCTTCGTCGACCCGGACGTGGGTTTCGTAGCCGGTGACCGATTGTACCTGGCCGAGCGGGGCGTTGACGTGCGTGTGTTCGCCCGAGTGGAAGACCGGGAACCAGCCGAGACGCGTGTAACGCGACTGCCCTTCGCGGAACCAGCCGAGGCGCTCGTCGATGCGCCGTTCGACGGTGGCGCGCAGGGAATCGCCCTCGGCGGTGCGCAGCGGGACGTGCGCGAATTCGACGCTGGTGGCGTTTCGGCCCTGGAGGTCGTCGTGGATGGCGAAGGTGAGGCCGAGGTCGGCCATGGCACGCGCGTAGATGGGCGCGGCGGCAAGGAGCGTGGCGGCGACGAAGATGCCCAGCCCGAGGAGCGCGAGCATGCCGCGGCCGGAGGTGCTGCGCCAGAGGGCGATGGTCGCGACGGACCGCAAGCCGTTCACGGCGGGAAAGCCTACCGGCATTCAGGTAAGGCTGCACGCGGCGTCTTTTGCGAACCCGAACCCTGTTCGGTAGGCTTCCCGCCGAGGAAGCGAGATGGGACGACTGGCGCCGATCCTCCGGATGGTGGCACAGCGCAGCGCCGGCCACGGCCGCCTGTTCGCGGCGATGACCGTGGGCGCGGTGCTGGCGGCGGGGCTGATGGCCTGCGTCATCATCTACTCGGACGCCATTCGGGACCTCGGGCTCAAGTACGCGCTCAACCAGCAGCCGGACCGGGCGACGGACATGGCGGTCATGAGCTCGAGCCAGGAGTTCACCGGGAAGGCGTACGAAACGCGGAAGGCGACCACCGACGCGCTCATCGCGCAGCAGGGCCACATCGTCACCGATGTCGTGCACTACGCGCGCTCCGCGACTTTCTATCTGACCGGCCCGAGCGCGCCGCTCACCGAGGATGAGAACCGGCCGCGCGCACACTTCCAGTCGATCGACGAGTTGATGGAGCACGTGCACCTGGTCGCCGGGCGCGAACCGGCGCAGGCCACGCTGCCGCCGAGCGGCCCGCCGACGATCGAGGTGCTGGCGGGCAAGGCTGCGGCCGATCAGCTCGGGTTCGGCGTGGGCGCGGAGTTCGACCTGCATCCGCACTGGCAGGAGAACGCGGCGCCCGTGCGCGTGGTGGTCGCCGGGCTCATCGAGCCGAACGACGCGGACGAAGCCTACTGGTTCGGGAAGACGGACCGGTTCGCCGTGACGACGACCGCGTGGCCGACCTACCCGTTCTTCAGTGACGAACAGACGCTGACCACCGTTCTGGGCGGGTACCTGCCGGACCTCGACGGCGCGTTCGAAACGTACGCGTTCGTGGACCGCGGGAAGATCGACTCGGGGAACGCACGGCGCGTCGAGGACGGCGTGCGGGGGCTGGACTCGGCAGTGCGGACGCAGCTGCAGTACTCGTACCTTCAGACGACCCTCGCGGACACCATCGCGAACTACCGCGAGCAGCTGTTCTTCACGCGGCTGCCGCTGTTCGCGCTGATGCTCCAGGTGGTCGGTATCGCGTTGTTCTACCTGGTCATGGTGTCGACGGCGGTGGTTGACCGGCAGGCGGGGGAGATCGCGCTGATGAAGAGCCGCGGCGCGAGCACCGCGCAGGTCGTGGCGGTGTTCGTGCTCGAAGGGCTGGGGATCACGGTCATCGGGACGGTGCTCGGGCCGCTGCTGGCGATGGCCTCCATTTCGCTGCTGGGACTGACGCCCCCATTCCACGAGCTGAGCAACGGTGACCTGCTCGACGTGTCGGTGGGGCCGTGGGCGTTCGCGATGGCCGCCCTGGGATCGGTGATGGCGTTCGGGGCGCTCCTGTGGCCCGCCTACCGGGCTTCGCGGCACAGCGTGACGCACTACAAGGCGCACGTTTCGCGGCCGGACCAGCAATCCGCGTTCCTGAAGTACTACCTCGACCTCGTGCTCATCGGCGTGGCCGCGTTCCTCTTCTACCAGCTGCGGCAGCGTGGTTCGCTGACGACCGAGAACGTGTTCGGCGACCTCTCGGCCGACCCGCTGCTGTTGGCGACTCCGTCGTTGTTTATGTTGATGGTAGCGCTCGTCTTCCTGCGCATCTTCCCGCTGGTGCTGAAGGTGGCCCTGTGGCTTTCGCGCGGGCTCAAGGGGCCGACGGTCTCGTTGGGGCTCACGCGGATGGCTCGGGCGCCGGTGCAGCACAGCCGGCTCATCCTGCTGCTAATCCTGACGACCGCGGTGGGGATGTTCGCCGCCGGGTTCCGGTCGACGCTCGAACGCGGCTACGAAGACCGGGCATCGTACCTCGCGGGGGCCGACGTGCGGCTCGAGGATGTGCGCGAGCCGCTCAACCAGACGCCCGCCGAGTTCGAACGGACGCTGGCGCCGGTCATCAACTCGCGGACAGTGAGCCCGGCCGTGCGGCTGGAATCGAGCTACAGCCCGACGCGGCTGTCGTCGGTGTCCGTCGAGCTGCTGGGCATCGACCCCGGGCGGTTCGGGAAGGTGCTGAACTGGCGGGGTGACTTCGCCTCGAAGTCGAAGGACGACCTGATGAAGGCGATCACCTACCAGCCGCAGCCGCCGGCCGAAGCACCGGTGGAGGTGCCGGCCGACGCGCAGTGGATCGGCGCCTGGGCGCGGATCGACGGGAACCCCGCGCCGTATTTCCTGGGCATCCGGCTGGTCGACGAGGAGGGCGGCTACTGGGAGTACCGGCTCGCGGGGACCAACGGGCCGGCGATCGGGCGGCGTGGGGGTGGCGTCGTCCCGACGGGCGAATGGGGGTTCTACGCGGCGGCGCTGGAGAACCCGAGCGTCCGGCCGAACGGCACTGCCCGGCGGCCCGTTGGCGCGAAGCTGGACTCGCTGTTCATCCAGATCCCGGCGCCGTACCCGCCGGGCGGCGAACAGGTGACGGCGTACCTCGACGACGTGGAGGTGACGGCGGGCGACCCTGGCGACTGGAGCAACGGCTTCCCGGGCGGGAGGGTCCTCGAAGGCTTCGACTCGCAAGGGCGGTACGACCTGGTGCGAGGGGCCTCCCTGAACGGCAGCCCCGGGGCGTTCAACCAGTCGAGCGGCGACCAGG